>CAYPJN010000007.1:0-3431 GCA_964411055.1 uncultured Lentisphaerales bacterium
GCCTTGCGAGGCGAAAACCATGACTCCTGATCCTTCCAACGCCGCCGCCCCCCGCCTGGCCTGGTCGCTCCTGCCGCCGGAGTGGCTTGACGTCTGCGCGGCGTGGCGTCAGCCGGCCTTCCGTGCCCGCCAGATCTGGAAATGGCTCTACCAGGAGCGCGTGGAGAACTGGGAGGCCATGACCAACCTCCCGGCCGCCTGGCGCCAGGCGCTGGCCCCGGCCTTTCCGCTCTCGCCCTGGCTGGCCGAGGAGCGGCAGGTGGCCGCCGACGGCGTGACCAAGCTGCTGCTGACCTGCCGGGACGGCCAGGCGATCGAGACCGTGCTCATTCCCTCGGACGAGCGGCTGACGCTCTGTGTCTCGACCCAGGCGGGCTGCGCCTTCGGCTGCGCCTTCTGCGCGACGGGCCGCGGCGGCTACGTCCGCAACCTCGATGCCGGCGAGATCGTCGGCCAGTACATGGCCGCCAGCCGCGCCGCCGCCCCGCGGCGCCTCACGCATCTGGTGGTCATGGGCATGGGCGAGCCGTTCGCCAACTACGACGCGACGCTCCGCGCCGTGCGCATCTTCAACGACTACGACGGCATCGGCATCGGCGCCCGCCGCATCACTTTGAGCACGTGCGGCGTGGTGCCGGGCATCCGGCGGCTGGCCGGGGAGAACCTGCAGGTCGAGCTCTCCGTCTCGCTGCATGCCCCCACGGATGAACTCCGCTCGGCGATCATGCCCGTCAACCGCCAGTGGCCCCTGGCCGATCTGCTGGCGGCCTGCGCGGACTACACGGAGCGCACCGGGCGCATCATCACCTTCGAATACACCCTGGTCGCCGGGATCAACGACAGCCCCGCGCACGCCGATGCCCTGCTCGCGTGCATCCGCCCGGTCCGCGGCCGCGTCAACCTGATCCCGCTGAGCCCGGTGGACGGCTACGAGGGGCACCCGCCCACCCCCGAGGCCTGCGAGGCCTTCGCGCGCCGGCTGAGCCAGGGCGGCGTCAATGTCACCCTGCGCCAGTCGCGCGGCGGGGGCATCGATGCCGCCTGCGGCCAGCTCCGTCTGCGGCGGCAGGCACCAGCAGCGCCGGAGCACGCGGGATACTGACTGTGGTAGCGGAACGGGCTATTATGATCACTTCACAACACAGTGCCCGGATATCCCGCAGGCAATCCTGCACCGCTCCCGACATCGGTGAATGAGGGACAGAGATGGCAATGACAATCGAACCGACTGCGCAGAAACCGGCGTGTGGCGCCGCTCCGGCGGACGCCACACGGGTCGCGGCGCTCCGGGCGCGCTGTCTGGACCGCAAGGCGGCGGCGAAAGATTTTTCGCAATCGGACCAGATACGGTTGTCGGACGCCGCGTCGCTGCGCCGCTCAGAGAACTTGACATCCTGGCAGCGCCGCGTGGGGCTGCGCACTCGCGACCGGCTGGCGGGCTTGAAATTCGCCACCGACGATCTTGAACTTCTGGCGGGACGCGCGGTGTTCACCTGGGAAGGCGAAGCGCGTTCGGAAGTGGCGGACGCGGCTGCCTACCTGAAAGCGTATCCGTGGGCGGGCGGCCAGACCGGGCACTGCGCGCTCGACCCAAGCCGTATTTTCGAGACGGGCGTTGCAGGAATATCCGACGACCTGCGCGCAAGGCAGGCGGATGCCACGAGCCAGGCGGTGGAGACGCTCGCCTCGTTCCTCGACGCGCTGGAAGGTCTCGCGACAATGATCGGGAATGCCGCGGCCAGCGTGGAGGATGCCATGGCAGGGGCAACTGACTGGCGCCGCGAGGAACTGGCCGGGTTGGCGGAGATCTGCCGCCATCTTCAGAGCAAACCGCCGCGTTCATTCCACGAGGCTCTGCAACTACTCTGGTTCGTGAACATGGGCGTCGAGTACGGCGACTGCGCCAGATTGGTCTGTCCCGGCCGGGTGGACCGCATCCTGCGGCCGTTCTACGACGCCGACATCGCATCCGGGGCAATGACCCGCGAGCGTGCGCTGCTGCTTGTCGAGAATCTCTACCTGCTGATCAATGACTTTGTACCCGACGGACTGGCCGTCGGCGTGATGGTCGGCGGCACCGACGCGGCGGGCAATGATGCCACCCACGAACTCTCGTACCTGTGCCTGGAGGCCCTGCGCCGCACGCGGCTGATCTATCCCACCGTCGGCGTGTGCTGGCACAAGGGGACTCCCCGGGCGCTTTCCGACCTGGCCTGCGAGCTGATGGCCGGGGGCTGCTCCAACCCGGCCTTCTTCAACGACAGCGTCATCCGCCGCGGCCTGGAGCGCCTGGGGCTGCCACCCGAGGACGCCTGCAACTACATCAATTCGACCTGCGTCGAGATCACGCCGGTCGGACGCAGCAACGTCTGGGTCGCCTCGCCCTATTTCAGCCTGTGCCGCCTGCTGCTCGATGAGATCGCCGCTCAGACCGATGCCGGGGCGCCGGCCGCCGATTTCGACGCCTTTCTGGCGGCCTATTTCCAGCGACTCGGCGCCGCCATCGCCGAGGCCGTCGCGATTCGGCGGCAACACCGCGAGGATCGCCGACGCTTCGGACGTAAGCCGCTGCAGAGCCTCTTCACGCGCGACTGCGTCGGCCGCGCCCGCGACATCGACGACGGCGGCGCACTGACCAACTGGGTGGAATGTTCGTTCGTGGGCATCGCCAACCTGGCCGACTCGCTGGAGGTCATCCGCGCCGAGGTGTTCGAGACCCGCAAGCTGACCCTGGCCGCGCTGCGGCGAGTTCTCGACGATGATTTCGCCGGCCACGAGGAGACCCGCCTGCGCTTTCTCAACAAGCATCCGAAATACGGCAACCAGGTGGAGCGCGTGGACGCCCTGGTCGCCCGCGTGGCCGCAACCTTCACCCGCGAGTGCGCCCGGCACCGCCTGCCGCCGGACGAGTCTCCCTTCGTGCCGGGGACCTTCTGCTGGGTCATGCACGAGCGGCTGGGTGCCGAATGCGGCGCCACGCCCGACGGTCGCCGCCGCGGCGAACCCTTCGCCGACGGCGGCGGCCCGGCGCAGGGGCGGGAAAAGGGCGGCCCAACGTGCGCCATACTCTCGACCACCTCCTGGGATCATTCCGCCCTGATCGGCGGACTGGCCTACAACATGAAGTTCCCGAGCGACCTCTTCCGCGCACCCGGCGCGTCCGGACGCATGCGCGATCTGATAGAGACCTTCCTCGCGCGCGGCGGTTTCGAGACGCAGGTCAATGTGGTCAACCGCGAGACCCTCGTGGCCGCGGAGAAGAATCCCGAGCAGTACCGCGATCTGGTGGTGCGCATCGGTGGCTATACCGACTACTTCACACGCCTCTCGCCCGGTATGCGGCGCGAGATCATCATGCGCACCGAGCACGGGATTTGAACGGCGATTTGAACCGCCAAGACGCCAGGAGGACCGCCAAGTGGAACCGCGAA
>CAYPJN010000007.1:3441-19684 GCA_964411055.1 uncultured Lentisphaerales bacterium
CCTAGTGGTGCGCATCGGCGGCTACACGGACTACTTCACGCGCCTGTCGCCGGGCATGCGGCGGGAAATCATCATGCGAACGGAACACGGAATTTGATTGATGAACGGCATTGTGTTTGACATCCAGAAATTCTCGCTCCATGACGGACCGGGGATCAGGACGACAGTTTTCATGAAGGGCTGTCCCCTGCGCTGCGCCTGGTGCCATAATCCCGAGTCATGGGAAAGATCCCCCGAAATCCTGTTTTATCCTGCGAAATGCATCGGCTGCGGCGCGTGCGTCGCCGCCTGTCCCCAAGGCAGGCACGCGATCACGGAGGGCGCGCATGTGTTCACAAGGGATGGATGCCGGCGATGCGGCGCCTGCGCGACCCAGTGCTATGCCGGCGCCTTGTCGGTCGCCGGACGCGAAATGTCCGCCGAGGAGGTCGTGGCGGAGGTCGGAAAGGACATGCCGTTCTATGAATCCTCCGGCGGCGGCATGACCCTTTCGGGCGGCGAGCCTTTGTCCCAACCGCGCTTCGCCCTGGAATTGACGCGTCTGGCAAAGGAAAGGGGAATCAACGTTTGCATTGAAACAAGCGGATTCTGCGACACCAGCGATCTGCTGGCGATCGCGAAAAATACCGACCTTTTCCTTTTCGACTACAAGGTGCCCGCACGGCTCTACCCCAAATACACGGGCGTTGGCGCAGACAAGATACGGTTCAATCTTGACCAGTTGGACAAGGCCGGGCGCCGGATAATCCTGCGGTGCCCCATGATCCCGGGCGTCAATCTGGATTCCGAGTTTTACGGGGAAATAGCGGATCTGGCGAATGCGCACCGCAATGTGGCGGGGATAGATCTGGAGCCCTATCATCCGCTGGGGGTTTCGAAGAACTCCGCCCTGGGCAAGACGGAAACCTACGCTAAAGCTGTTTTTCTTGATAAAGGCGAGCTGACGCCCGCCGTGGACTTCATCCGGGGAAGAACGGATATTCCGGTCAGGATTCAATAGGAGAAAAACCATGCCAGACCCCACAATCCCGCACGATCAGTTGCCGTCGGTGCCGTCCATCTACGCGGCTCGCGCGGCCGCGGCGCCACAGCCGCGCGAGCCCTGGACGCACTCCATCTGCCGACCGCTCCACGGTCTCCGCCGGGGGCGATTCCTCCCGCTGAACGACGGATCCCTGCTTTGCGCCGACTCGCAGGGTCTGGCGATCAGCCACAACGACGGCGCCACCTGGTCCGAGACACTGCCCGCCGCGCATGGCCAGAAGGATCAAGAGCCGGCCTCCTATTCCCTTCTGGAGACGGAGCCGGGACACTGGGTCATGGTCTTTCTCGACATTCTCTCGCCACGGCGCCATTTCGGCTGGAATGAACAGACCGGCGAACCCGACGCGGCGAGTTGCTGCGAGCTGCAAGCCATCCGCAGCCTGGACGGCGGGCGCACCTGGAGCGACCGTCAGGTGCTGCTCGATGGCTACAACGCCAATTTCTTCGGTTTCATCCGTACCACCACGGGCCGGCTGGTGCTTGTCGCCGAGCACCTGGTGACCCGTCCGGGACGCTGGGTCTGCTGCTCGCTGGTCTCGGACGACGAAGGAGCCACCTGGCAGCGCAGCAACCTCATCGACCTGGGAGGGCACGGCCATCACGACGGGGCGACCGAACCGACCGTAGCGGAACTGGGCGACGGCCGTTTGCTGATGCTGATCCGCACGAACCTGGGCTGCTTTTGGCAGGCCTTATCCGACGACGGCGGACGCTACTGGCGTACCCTCGGACGGAGCGCCATCGACACCAGCAGCTCGCCCGGACAGCTCGTGCGATTGCATAGCGGGCGGCTCCTGCTGGTCTGGAACCGCCGCGATCCCGAGGCCGGGCCATGGCCGACCAGCTCGCAGAGCCCGCATTTTTCCGAGGTGCCGGCATCCTGGCACCGCGAGGAACTCTCCGCGGCCTTTTCCGAGGACGACGGCGCGCACTGGTCGCATCCAGTGGTCATCGCCCGCCTCGCAGGCGGCCAGTTGAGCTACCCGCAGGTGTTCGAACGGCGGCCCGGCGAGATCTGGATGATTCCCGGTTTCGCCGCGCGCAAGTGGTTCAACGAGGATCCGTGTCCTTTCGCCGTGCGGTTCGACGAGCAGGATCTGCGGCAGCTTACAGCACGGCCAGCGCGCGGGCGGCGAGCCCGATCGTGAGGGATCCGTCCGCCTCGCATTGAACGTCGGCGCTGGACGCGACGGGCAGCGCGAGCGCGGTCCGCGCGGGCAGCGGCGGGTGATCGGCCAGGGGCGTCAGGCGCACCTGTACCGGATGGCCATTGAAGTTCTCGACGGCGATCACCCGCCGTGCGCCGCGGCGGAACAGATGCAGCGAGACGCGCGACGGCGCCGAGACCGCGAGTCCGAAGGGCGCCAGCAGGCGATTGCGCAGGGCGTCGAGCGCGTCGCGCGGCATCTCCATGAGCTGCCACAGGTCGCCGGGAACCTCGATCGTCACCAGTTCCTGCCTGGCCGCCGCCAGAGCCGGGTGGCGGTCGAGCAGTCCGCGGGTCACAACGAACGGCGTGCCCGCGCGCCGCAAATCCGCGACAAACGCTTCAAGGCCGTCGAAGGCCGCCGCCTGTACCGCCAGGAGGGCCGCCAGGCACGGTTGCAGCGAGGCCGCGGGAAGCACCGGCACACCCAGCATTCCGATAAAGCTGGGCAGGTAGGCCTCCGCCGCCGGATCGTTGTTAGGCTGCTTCGGCAGCAGCACCCCCTCCGGCTCCAGTTCGCCGACGAGCGCGGCGAGCTGCCGCAAACCGGGAAGTTCGCGGCGGAAGGCGTCGGAATCGGCCGCCCCGTGGGCGATCTGAAGGTCGCCGCCGTGGATGACGACCCCCGGATTGGAAGTGCCGAGATAGTCGTAGCAGTGCAGCAGGCTCTCCCGGGCGCCGCCGAGGATGGTCTGGCGCGCCTGTTCGACAAAGACCTCCGGGCTGGTGTCGATCGGGTCGTACCAGCCGCCGCCGCATTTGCCCCGCGAAACCGCGTTCATCCACCCCTGGATCCACGAGGCCGCCGTCTGCGGGCGCCGGCCGGCGCGGGCGCTCTCCGGATCGCGGGTCTCCGTGCCGATCCAGGTCTTGTCGAAGAGCCGGGTCTGACCGATCACGTCATAGCCGGCGCGATAATAGGTCTCGTACCAGCAGGGGTATTTGATGATGAACTGCACGCCAGTATTAACGGCCCGCGCCGGCTCGATCAGGTGTCGCAGGGCGACCTCCCGCAGCAGTTCGCTGCGCGCCTCGCCCCAGGGGCGTTCCTGGCGGTGCGTCTCGCAGTCGGGACACGTGCAGGAGGAGAAGAAGAAGTCGTCGATGATGATCTCGTCGAAGAGCGCCGCCGTGAAGCGCGCCGTCTCGGCCAGCAGGGCATGCGCCGCGGGATCGGTGAAGCAGGTGGTTATCTTCCAGCCGACCACGCGCCGGCTCATGCTTGTGGGGGTGATGCAGCCGCATACATCGAAGCCGCGCGCGCGGAAATCGTCGCGGATCGCCTGCAGGAGGCCGGAGTCCCGCACGAAGTGCCCGTGGCGGTATGTTTCCAAATAGAGCTTGGAGATGCCGAGCCCCTGCATCCACCGGCAGGCTTCGGCACGGCCTTCGGCGGTGGCGAGCGCTCCCTTCACCGCGTCAACCTTGCAGGTCATTGAGAAAATATGCAAGTTTCCCCTGCCGCTTGTCGGCCGATCGCGGACCGTCCAAATGCCTCCGGCCCTCAGTTCTGGCTCAGGGTCAGCTCGCCGAAAGAGGATACCTGATGAACCCAGCCCCCACCCCAGGAGGCCATCTCGCGGATCTGCCAGGGCCCGCCCGTTTTCGGATGCGGTTTAGGGGCGGTGTAGTATTTGCCGCGGATGGGGAGGAAGAGCAGTTTGTTGTTCTGCGTCACGTTGATTCCGAAGCTCGCGAGCGGCATGGACACGATGGCGGTCCAGCGGTCGTCATAGCGGCGGATACTGCGTTTCCATGGGCAGGTCCATTGCGGGTCGTAGCCCTGGGCGTCGTAGACCACGTCCTTGGCGGGATCCTCGTTACCGACGTCGAACATGAACTGCCAGTAGGCGCCGGTCCCGGGATTGGCCAGGAAGAACTCCATGATGTCGCCGCGCGGGATGCGCTCCGTCCCGTCGTTCTCGGATACGTTGGCCTTCAGCGTCGCCATGTCGTCGGCATGGCAGTCGAACATGATGTAGAGGTTCTCGCGGTCGTGCAGGAGCCTGGCTTCCGACCTGAAAATCGCCTTAGCGTATTTGCGTTCCGCGTCCGCGACCACGAAAGGCCCCGTGTTGCCGGCCTTCTTCCAGATATCCGAATCGAACGAACTCAGGATGTCCTTCTCAGTGCACACTGGCACGGTGAGCCGGACGGTCTTGTCGGTCCCGGCCTTCTCGATCCACGTCTCCAAGTGGCCAATCTGGCGCTCGATCAGCGTCCTGGAGACGGGGTGCTTGGCCGCGGCGAGGGCCTCCTTCAGGGCGGCGCGGCACTGGTCGGCGATGCCGGGCCTGACGATATACGCCGAGACCATCGGCAACAGCTCGTCGCTGTAGAGCGACGGCGCCTTCGAGGCGTAGAAGCTGTCGCGGATGAGGTTGTGATAGCGCCGCATCGCGGGGGCGGCCTCGCGGTAGGTGCGCTCTAGATAATGGCCGCGGAGGGTTTCGATGTCCACATCCGGATTCCACCAGAGACGCGCAATCAGCCATGCGGTCATCGACGACACATCCCAGACGCCCTTGGACGGCGGGTAAACTTTCGACTCGCTGTCCACCGGGTGCTCCGCCGAAAACTCGCGGATGCCGCGCTCGATGCAATACCGCACATCCTTCGCAACCGTATACTCGATGGGCCGCGGGAAGGTGTTCGCCCAACCGAAATAGTCGCGCACCCAGACATTGTTGCCGCAGACGCCCCAACGGTCCAGATAGTCGTGCCAGTTGCGGTTAGCATTGTCGTCGAAGATGTTGGCCTTGTCGTCGCGGACAAACGGGCAGTACTGCACACGGACGTTCTTTTCGAGTTTGAACGGCGGCGGCTCCGCGGTGAAGATGTAAGCGTAGACGCCAACATCAACCTTCGGATAGCGCTTCGCCACCTCGCGCGCGACCTTGTTCACCAGCGTGTAGTACTGCGCCGAACGGAACACCGGATCCTTCGGATCTACAATGGCGCCGTCCTCGCACCTGAACGGCGCCAGGCACTCCTTGCAGTTGCAGACGTTCCAGCCGTCGCCAATGGAGATGTTCAGGAACTGGATCGAAAGATCCTCCGGCCGCGTGCCGGGGCAGTTTTTCGCCGTGTATTCCTCGAGGTGTTTCGCGATGTTTTCCACGTATAAGGGGAGGAACTTGTCGACCGCCGTGAAGCAGAGCTGCCCGCCCGATGGAGTGCGCTTACCGTTTCTCTCGGGATAGAACTCGGGATGCTTGTCGAAATAGACCTTCGGATCCACGAACCGCTGCAGACCGTGACCGAAGCCGGCGCCGCGGTACATCCCGCCAAACGCCGGGTCGCCGTCGCGGTTCAGGCGGTTGCGCCGCGCCCATGCCTCCAGAGCCTTGCCGGCGGAGTGGTATGTCCACTGGAAGGCGCGGAACTTGGTCTTGGGAATCTCGCGATAGCCACCGGCCGCGGGAATGGCAAGGTTCGTGTCCTCGCCATGGACGGCTTCGAGACCAATCTCGGCGCGCGGCCAGATGATGTCGGTGCTATTCTCCAAAAACGCCGCCGCGCCGTTGATGGTGCCGCGCGGAATGTTCCCGAAGACATGCACCGAGCGCGCGCCCACGCCACCGAACCTGACGGCGAAACCGTCGGTCTCGCCGATGGCCGCGAGATCGTCGCCGTAAAGCTTCGCGGCAAACTCGCGTCCGACGAATATCTTGGTGTTCCCGGCGGCCGAAGGCGAGGACAGAACCATGATTTCCGCGCCGGTGATTCTGCCCAGCCAGTTGGTGATCTCGTTGGCCGCATGCCTCTCCGGCCCGGCTTCGGGAGCGATGACTTCGCAATCCGCCTTGGCGTTCCGGGCAATCTGCAGCGATGCATCGGCCGCCATCGATGCTGAAACCCACGCTGCCGCCGCGAGAGCCGCGCAGCCCCTGAATAGCATGCCGCCCGTGTCCATAATCGAATAGCTCCCAAAAATGCGCAGTCCGCGTTCCACGCCATGCCTTCGATACTTGCGCCCGCAGATTTCCCGACGGGCGGCCACTTGCGACGGAGTATATGACGCGAAGATGCCGCCGTCAAACCTTAACTGCGACAACCTTGACTGCGACAACCTTGACTGCGACAAGGACGATTGGCGTTCAACGTCCATCACCATTGACGTGCGGGCAATAAATGTGTATGCGCCTAACGCATCGCTTGAACGCATCGCTTGAACTGGCGGAGGGGATGCGCTAGGCTAGCGGCCATGAAGATAAACCCTTTCCGCGCCCTGCGCCCTGCCCCCGAAGTGGCCGTCCGCTTGGCCTCCGTGCCCTACGATGTCGTCGACACCGCCGAGGCGCGGGCGCTCGCCGCGGGCAACCCCGAGAGCTTCCTGCACGTGTCGCGCCCGGAAATCGACCTTCCGGAAGGCACCGATCCGCATTCCGACGCCGTCTACGCGCAGGGTGCCGCCGCGCTGCGTTCGTTCGTCGCGCGCGGCAGCCTGATCCGCGAGTCCGAGCCGTGCTTCTATGTCTACCGGCAGGTCATGGGGACGCACAGCCAGACCGGCGTGGTCGCCTGCTGCCACATCGACGACTACGCGAACGACATCATCCGCAAGCACGAGAAGACACGCCAGGACAAGGAGGACGACCGCACGCGCCACGCGCTGACGCTCAAGGCCAACTCCGGCCCGGTCTTCCTCGCCTACCGCGACACGCCCGCGCTGGACGCGTTGATACTCAAGACCACTGCCGAGGCGCCGCTCTACGATTTCACCGCCGACGACAACGTCCGCCACACAGTCTGGCGCGCCGGGGGCGCTCCAGCGCCGTGGCGCGCAGCCTTCGACGCGGTGCCGCTGGCGTATGTCGCCGACGGCCACCACCGCGCCAAGGCGGCCTTCCGCGCCGGCGCCGAGCGCCGCGCCGCCAATCCCGGCCACACCGGACACGAGGAGTACAACTGGTTCCTGGCCGTGCTCTTCCCCCAGTCACACCTGCGCATCCTGCCCTACAACCGCTGCGTCGCCGACCTTAACGGCCTGGCGCCCGCGGACTTCCTGAAGCGCGTCGGCGAGGTGTTCGAGGTGACGCCGGACGCCGGTCCGGCCCCCGCCGCGCCACGCCAGACTCACATGTATCTGGCCGGACGATGGTACCGGCTCGCGTGGACGCCCTTCAAGGCCGACCCCGTCGCCGTGCTCGATGTCAGCGTGCTCCAGGACCGCCTGCTGCAGCCGATCCTCGGCATTGACGACCCGCGCACCAGCAAGCGCATCTCCTTTGTCGGCGGCATCCGCGGTACGGACGAGCTCGAGCGGCGGGTCGACGCCGGCCGCGAGGCCGTGGCCTTCTCGATGTACCCTTGCAGCGTGCAGCAGATGATGGACATCGCGGACGCCGGACGGATCATGCCCCCCAAGAGCACGTGGTTCGAGCCCAAGCTGCGCTCGGGGCTCCTCGTGCACGAGCTGGACTGAACCGTGGCCGGCCGGCCTCCAGACGCGGCGCCCGCGCTGCCCATCCATGCCTGGCGCGACGCGGAGGCTCCCGGCCCCGGAATCCTCCCGCTGGCCGAGGCTCTCGGACTGCCGTTGCCGCTCGCCGCGCTGCTGGCCGCCCGCGGACACGCGGCACCCGCCGACGCCGCCGCCTTCCTCGACCCCCTGGCGCAGAAGCTCGCCGATCCGCTCGCCGTCGCCACGCTGCGCGAGGCGGCCGACCGCGTGCAGCAGGCGATCGCCGACGGCGGCGAGATGGTCGTCTTCGGCGATTTCGATGTCGACGGCGTGGTGGCCACGGCCTTGCTGACCGACCTGATAAGCCACCTCGGCGGCCGCGTGCGCCCCTTCCTGCCCGACCGGCACACTGAGGGCTACGGACTCACGCGCGCCGCGCTCGACCGCTGCCTGGCCGGCGGAGCGCCCGCGCTCTTCATCACCGTGGACTGCGGCATGGGGGCGACGCAACTGCTCACCGAGCTGCGGGCCCGCGGCATACGCCTGCTGGTGACCGACCATCACACCCCGTCCGGCGATTTCCCCGGCGACTGCCTCGTGGTCAATCCGCACCTGGATGCCATGCCGCCCCCGATGCGCCACCTCTGCGGCGCGGGCGTCGCCTTCCAACTTGCTTGCGCCCTGGTCAAGCGGCGCGGCGACCAGCCCGGCGAGCGCCGCCGGCTCTTCGGCTGGATCGAGGCCGTGGCGATCGCCACCGTGGCCGATGTCGTTCCGCTGCTGGGCGACAACCGCACGCTCGTGGCCCACGGGCTGCGGGCGCTGAACCGCAAGCCGCGCGTCGGCTTGTGCGAGCTGATGCGCAAGAGCGGCATCTCCAACAGCCCCGTCGACAGCTACCACCTCAGTTTCGTGCTCGCGCCGCGTCTCAACGCCGCCGGGCGCATGGCGACGGCCGACCCCGCTTTCCGTCTGCTGACCACGGACGACGTGGACGAGGCGCGCGGGCTGGCCATCGAGCTCGACAACGCCAACGCCCTGCGCAAAGCGACGGAGCAGGATCTGCTCCTCCGCGCCGACGAGCAACTCGGCGAATGGTTCCACGCCGAGAGCCACGGCGCGGTGGTGGTCGGCGGAACGGGCTGGCATGGCGGCACGGCGGGGATTGTAGCGGCGCGGCTGATGAACCGCTACCACCGCCCCGCCGCCGTCGTCGCGCTCGACGACGATGGCGGCGGCCGCGGCTCGATCCGCGCCGGCCACGCCTATCACGCCGTCGAGGCTCTGAAGGCCTGCGGCGAGCATTTGGAGCGCATGGGCGGGCATGCCCGCGCGGCGGGCTTCACATTGAAGCGCGGCGCATTCGCGGCCTTCCGCGAGGCTTTCGCCGCGGCCTGTTTCGCCCAGGCAGGCGCGGCGTCGTCGCTTCCCGAGCTGCTGATAGACGGCTGGCTGCGACCGGAAGACATTGACCGGCGCCTGGTGGACGGCATCCGCCGGCTCGAACCTTTTGGCGAGGGGCATCCGCGTCCCTGCTGGGGGCTGCGCGGGGTCACGCTGGCCTCGCCGCCGCGCGCCATCGGCACCGACGGCGATCATCTGAGGCTCGAATTGCGCACGGCCGGGGGCGTGCCGCTGCCGGCCATCTGGTTCCGAGGCGGCGCGTGGTTCCCGCGGCTGGCGGCCCACCGCGGCGCCTTCGACATCGCCGGAGAGATGCAGGAGAACAGCTTCGGCGGCGAGACCACGCTGCAACTGCTAGTGCGCGACGCGCGGCTGCCGTCGTGATCTATTTCACCTTGTCGTGGGCTTTGGCGCGAGTCATGTCGACCGCGGGAGAGAGAATATAACGCAGAGGCGCAGAGCCGCAGAGGGAAAGAGGGCAAGTGGTGAGTTGTGCCTTTATCCCTTTCTTAATCCCCTTCTAAAGAGGAGTTGATGTCATGAAGTCCTCCGGGCCCAGCGCGCGGTCTGGAAGCAACTGGCGGACCATGGGCTCAAGGTATACAGCACCGCCAACGCGCGGCATCTCGCGCACGCCGGCTTCAACGAGGACATGGTCAACTACGGCGGCAGCTACGGCCGCGAGCAGGCACGGGCCTGGCATGCGCTTGGGGTGCCGGTTCTGGCCTACGGCGCGCCGCACTTCGGCCCCGAGAATCCCGATTTCATCAGGCGCCGGCACGGCCTGGATCTCTACCTGGCCGACATGGACGGCACCAACAACTGGGCCGTCAATCCCTCCCAGTGGAACGACTTCGGCAACACCCGTCACAACTTCCGCAGTTTCAACCTCGTCTATCCATCCGAGGATGGCCACATCGACACGATCCATTACGAGGCCTTCCGCGAGGCGATCGACGACATCCGCTACGCGACACTGCTCCAGCGCCTGGCGCGCGAGGCCATCGCCTCGGGTGAGACCCTGCGCGTCTATCGCGGCAAGGCCGCCCTGCAATGGCTTGTTCAGGTCGACGCGCGCCGCGTCGACCTGAACGCCTTCCGTCTCGAAATGATCGCGCGCATCCTCGGTCTGGGCGACTTCGATTTTTGCGGCTCGCATGTCGAAGCCTTGACGACGGCCGCGCAACAGGCGCCGCCGCGACCGGGACCGGCCTGCGCGCAACTGGTCGCCGCGTCGACCGTGTACGGCCTCGGTCGCCGGATCCGTAAAGGAGCCGGCGGTCAAGTGCATCGACTGGATGTCGCCGCACCGGGGATTCCGGCCGCTGGCCGACTACCTGAAGTACGAGGTGGCCCGCGTCCCGGAAGGCTTCGGCGTCTATGTGTCGATCCCCTGGGAGGCGCTCTACGACCAGTTGCCCGGCGACGGGGAGGAATGGGTGCTCGGCGTGATCATCAACTCGCGATCCGGCGCCTTTACCTGGGGCTCGGGACAGGTGCACGACCTGGCCACCTTCGGCCGCCTGGTCTTCGAAGGCTTTGGCGCCCAACGGCAGGAAATCCGGCGGCGGCTCGTGATCAGGGCCTGGGGCCGCTTCCTCGCGCGGGCGGCCTGTCACGAGACGCAGTGGCGCGACGAGTTCCATGGCGATCCCGAGTTTGCGCGGCGCGTCCTGGCGCCGGAGATCGCGCGGCTCCAGGCGGCCGGACAGCCGGTTCCCGGCACGCTGGATGCCGCAACGGTGTCGCGGCTCTTCGAGGAGGCGGTGCCGGACTGGATGGAATTCGACTACCGCGTGGCCGAACTGCGAACCGACTGGCTGACGGGGTGGCTGGCACCCTAGGTCGCCCCGGCGCCCCGGGATCGTGTCCCGTCAGGGCGTTTGCCCCAGATAATATCGGTTCATGCTCCCCATCGACTTTCGCCATGCGCGGCGATCCATTCTTTCGAGAGTTTCACCGACGGCACGTCAAGCGCCGCGGAGAAAGTCGGATGGAATATGAGCCCCGTCACAGTCCGCTCGGCGAGGAATTTCCGGGCATAGTCAAGCTGTAGTTCCATGCGCTCCGCCGGGACCGGCGCGGCCAGGGTGAAATCCCACATGTAAAGACCGAGGAGAAGATCCTTTTCAGGACCGATGAACTCGCGGCAGCGTTTCACGTTGTCGGCCATGGTCGCGATGTTCGAGCTTTTCCAGAACCAAAGGCTGGTCTCGTCGCAAAGGTCGAGCTTCGACTTGAACTCCGGCTTGAACCCGTCCTGATCGGAATAGAGGACGACCGACAGCCGCAGGTTATGCGCGTGAACCTCGTCGCTGATTTTCCTGAGGTCATCGACCGTCTGGTTGAGCTGATCAGAAACGAAAAAGTCGTCGAGAAAGCATCCAGTGAGGTTGGGCATCGCCGGCTGCAGCTCGTCGAAGGCGATCTTCATCTTGTCCCAGACCGAACCCGTGGCTCCGTCGGTGATGCCGAAGGAGATGCGCTTCATGCCCTTGAACTGATCGAAGTAGTTTCCCCACGGATGCTTCGGCATGTTTCCCCACCTGATGACACAATTGTTCGGAATTCCCATCAGGCGGCACCCCTCCGCCTGCTCGATGGTTTTGCCAGGCCATTGGGAGCCCTTCTTGACGGAATGGTGGCACATCTCGGAATGATGTCCCCACATCCAGAGCCGGTCGCGGATCGTCGGTCCGTAGAACGAAGTCTCCCCGGAAGCCGACTTGCAGCAGTCAAGCGCCGCCGCACCTGCGATCATGCCCGCATCATTACCGCAATCTTTGCTGCCAATCATCTTAGAATCCTCTCACGCACGGAACGGTTCCGTACGTTTACGTTTGCAAAGAGGGTAGCCCCATTTCAAAGAAATGTCGAGTCGGCAAGGCGATGCCCAGTGCCGGGCTCATGCCGAATGTTGATTTTGCGTGGGGTGAACACACGCATTCAGCGCTTGGACGATTGGCCAGTGGATGTGGCGCGGCATACCCTCGCCACGATGCACTACAAAGCTTTTCAGGACGCCGCTGCGACCATGGCGCAACTGGGGCACTTCGGCAATCCGCAGACGTTTGTGAAGCATTACAAGGGCGTCCAGGCCTCGCCGGCGGAGGTGAAGGCTTCTGGAAGATCGTGCCGAAGAACGCCAATGAGGGCTCAAAGGGCGGGAAGCAAGGGGGAAAGGGGAAGTGCATGTTGAAGCACATAGGCAAGTAACTCTCGCAGTTTTGGGGCCGGGCGAGAAAGTGGAATGATGGAATGGTGGAAAATGGAAACTGAAAACTGGGAATGATGGCCGCGGAGCGGCGCGGAGGCTCCGAGGGGGGCTACGGATGACGCGGATTAGGAGGGCGGGAGTAAAGATATTTGTTGATGAAATCGCAGGGCGTGAGGACTTCAATGCCGGAATATCCAGACGTATGCTGGCCGGCACTTCTCCCTGAAATAGGCTTTATGCGGCTCAGCCTCCCCGGGCGATCAGGTAGCCCCAGTTCAGCAGCAGCAGCGCCAGCAGGATGCCGACCGTCCAGAGCCGGACGCGCGGCGTGGCGTGCGGCACCGGCAGGCGGCGGGTCAGGAGCAGGCTGACGGACGCCGCGAGTGCGTAGAGTCCGGCGAACGCCAGCAGCACACTGGCCAGCGGGTTGGCGGCCCAGGCCGAGCGCGGGGCGCCATGCAGCAGATGCAGGGCGGCGCGCGTGCCGCCGCAGGTGGGGCACGGCACTCCCGTCAGCCGCCGGAACAGGCAGAGGCGGATTCCCGCCGCATGACATCCGATCGCCAGCGCGGTCATGGCCGCGCCCGCCAGCAGCAGGCCGGCCCATGAGCGCGCGGTCGCGGACGTCGCCAGCATCATGCGCATCGAAAGATACCGGGGTTGACGCTTAGTGGTTGTCCATGCGTCGCATCTCGACGTGGTCGGTCTCATAGCGCAGAACGACATCCTGGGACGGGTTCCTGGGCAGGTTGCAGCAGATGCGCCGTCTTAAGCCCGGAGCCAATCCATATTCACGAGGCAAGTGTAGCAATTACCGGCACTTTCAGCCAAGCTTGAGAGTGCCGGAACATTGCCGCATTCGATCAGACAGATTAACATCTACAGCCTGCGAGCAGGCGCCGGAAGGCATGCGGGCGATGAGCTCAGCATGCATGCCGGACAGCCGGTAGATCGCCTGTGTCGTTCCAGCATCCTGCCGTGCAAACAGCTCCCGTCCCGTGTTCTCTCCGAGATCCAGAACGGGATTCAGCGCGATTACGACAGGCTGCCGCTCTCCACTTGGAAGCCCGGGGCAAGTTTGCTACACTCCCTTCCCATGGAAACGAAGTCCCTGGAATTCCTCAAGCGCCTCATGGCGCTGCCGACGCCCTCGGGATGGGAAGCGGACGGCATGCGCCTCGCCGCCGACTACCTGAAACCCTTCGCCGACAAGATATCCTTCGACCTGCACGGCAACCTGCATGCCGTTCTCAACCCCGGCGCGTCGACACGCGTGATGATCGAGGGCCATTGCGACGAGATCGGCTTCATGGTCCAGTACATCGACGACACCGGATTCCTCTACATGTGCGCGGTCGGCGGGCTGACCATCCCGCTGCTGGCCGGCGAGCGCATCGTCATCCAGGGGCGCAAGGGCCCGGTCCACGGCGTCTTCGGCGTGCGGCCGCCCCACCTGATGAAGCCGGCCGAGCGCGAAAAAGTCGCCCCGACGGAACTCATGGACATCGCCGTGGATATTGGCGCCTCTTCGCGCGAGGAGGCGCTCAGGCTCGTGGACCTCGGAAGCCCGGCGGTCGTGGATGCCGGCTGGCGGCCGCTGGCCGGCGACCGCGTGGCCTGCCGCGGCTTCGATAACCGCATCGGCTCCTTCGTCGTCGCCGAGGCCTTCCGCGCGCTGGCCCGGAAGCGGCTCAAGGTCGCGGTGCACCTCGTCCTCACGGTCCAGGAGGAGCTCGGGCTGGTGGGCGGCACGACGGCCTCCTACGAGGTCAACCCCCACGTGGGCCTCTGCGTCGATGTCGGCTTCGCCTCCGACTATCCCGGCAACGACAAGAAGCTCGTGGGCGACGTCCAGCTCGGCAAGGGTCCGATCCTGTGCTTCGGCCCGACTTACAACTTCAAGCTCCAGCAGCTCGTCGAGGCGACCGCTGCGCGCGAGAAGGTCGCGCTGCAGCGCCAGGTGCGCGCGCGCGGCGCCGGCACCAATGCCTGGACCATGCGGACCGTCCGCGGCGGGGCCGCCGTGGCCCTGGTCAGCGTACCGCTGCGCTACATGCACAGCGCGGTCGAGACGCTCAGCCTGTCGGACGTCGACGACTCGGTCAAGGTGGTCGCCGCCACCGTGGCCGCGCTGCCGGCCCGCCCCGATTTCTATCCCGACCCAATCGCGGCCGCGCCGCGGAAGCGGGCGGCGGGCCGCCGGGCGCGCTAGTCCCGCGCCAACCCCTGCCAGAATGCCGTGTCAATTGATCCTTATGAAAGGAAGTCCGCCATGAAGTGTTCGTTTGCCGCCGTTCTTGGTGCCCTTTTTTCCGGCGCGCTGCTGGCCGCGGACGCGGCCGCGCCCGCCGGAGCCGCCGAAACCCAACCCAAGGAAAAGTCCGCCATGCCCGCCACCGCCAACCCGACCGTCCAGATGACCACCTCGCTGGGCGAGATCACCATCGAGCTCTACGCCGACAAGGCGCCGGTCTCGGTCGCGAACTTCCTCGCCTACGTCGACGCTAACTTCTACGCGGGCACGGTCTTCCACCGCGTGATTCCCAACTTCATGATCCAGGGCGGCGGCTTCACCGCCGACATGCGGCAGAAGCCCACGAAACCGGCGATCCGCAACGAGGCCGACAACGGACTGAAGAACACGCGCGGCACGCTGGCCATGGCGCGCACGGCGGTGGTAGACAGCGCCACCAGCCAGTTCTTCATCAATACCGTCGACAACGGTTTCCTCAACTTCCGCGACAAGTCGTCCCAGGGTTACGGCTACGCCGTTTTCGGCAAGGTGACGGCGGGAATGGACGTGGTCGACAAGATCGTCCAGGTGCCGTCCGGCAACCGCGGCCCGCATCAGAACGTGCCCCTGCAGCCGGTCACGATCATCAAGGCGACCCGCACGGATCCGGCGACGCCATGACCATGCTTGCGCGGTTCCAGCCCCGGTGGCGCGCGCGGCGGGTGGTGGCGCGCGGCACGGCCCTGCTGGCGCTGCTGGGCGCCGGCTGCGCCACGCGCGCGCCGTACGACCAGGTGACCCGCTGGACCATGCCCGCGGCGGCGCGGCCGTCGTCCAGCTTCCCGGCCTACCAACTGCGGCGCCACGGCGATCTGGGAGCCGGCACGCTGGCGCGCGGCGGCGAGATGCTGCTCGACGGCCTATACTACTATCAGTGCGCGCCCGACGGCGCGGTCGAGCCGCTGCAGCCGTCCGAGCCGCTCTGCGCCGGCTGGGCCGTGCGCTTCCGCCCGGATCTCGTCGAGGTGCTGGAGCCCGGCTGCACGCTGGCGCGGCTCGAGGCGCTGCTGGCGGTTGATGTGCCCGACCGCTCCATGCCGTGCGCCTTTCGCCTCGTCGGGCGTTTCACGAGCATCCAGCTCGCCTCCGGCAAGATGCTGCAGCGTGTCTCGGGCTCCCTGTTCGGCGTCCGCCTGCCGCGCGAGGGACGGGACGACGCTGCGACGGATCTGTATTTCCTTTCCGGCGACTGGCTGACCGGCGGGCGCGTGGGCGCCTTCAGCCTGATAGACGGCTCGCTGGCGATAGACCTCTGCCCGCGCCATCTGCAAATCCACGCCGCCGCCGGCCAGGCGCTCGGGCACCTGCGGCGCTAGGCTCCCCCTATGCAGCATGCCTACGACGAAAAGCATATCCTGACCCTCTCGGATGTCGAGCACATCCGCAAGCGCACCGGCATGTACATCGGCCGCACGAGCGACGGCGGCCAGTACGAGGACGGCATCTACATCCTGCTGAAGGAGATCATCGACAACGCCGTCGACGAGTTCATCATGGGGTACGGCCGCAAGGTCGAGATCACCATCGACTACGCGGCCGGCGCGGTTGCCATCCGCGACTACGGGCGCGGCATCCCCCTCGGCAGCGTCGTCGACTGCGTCTCGCGGAAGAACACCGGCGGCAAGTTCAACGACGACGTCTTCCAGTTCTCCGTCGGCATGAACGGCGTCG
>CAYPJN010000008.1:0-17669 GCA_964411055.1 uncultured Lentisphaerales bacterium
GCGGCCTTGGCCCGGCGCGCGATGTCGAGGCAGCACTGGCTCGTCTCGGGCGACAGGGCGGCGAAGAGCCCGGAGAGGTGCACGATCTGCACGCCCTCCTCCACGAGGATGCGCTCAAGGTCGAAATCGGCCGCCGTGATCGTGCGGCCCACCTCGCCCGCGCGGTCGTTCTGCACGCGCGGACCGCGCGCGCCGTAGCCGCTGTCGGCCAGATTGAACTGGTGGCGGTAGCCCCAGGGCGATCCCTGCTCGACCTCCCGGCCCTCGACGCTCATGTGGCGCGAGGCCAGATTCTCGCGGATCATCCGCGAGACCGGGCTACCCTTGACGAAAGCCGTCAGCACCTTGACGGGCAGGCCCAGGTACGAGGCCACGCTGGCCACGTTCGATTCGGCGCTCGTCACCTGCAGGCGGAAGGTGTCGCCGCAGTGAAACGGCTGCCCGTTGAGCGGCGTCAGCCGCACCCCCATGCTCGTCGGCACCAGCAGCGCCGTCCGGGCGTCATGTCGCAATGTCAAGTCCATTCCGTTCCCCTCGTGTCCGGTTGTCGTGGATGCGGTCATATCATGCATGACAGGCGCCGTTTCGTCAACGTTCAGCCGAATACTCTGGCCGGAATCCAGACCATGTTGTATGATCCCCCCGTCCTGTTTGGCGCGCCGCGGCTCCCGGCGTAAGGGCCCGGCGGCAGGGGAGAGGCAGATCATGAAGCGCAGAACGGCTGGAACACTCACACTGATCGCGGCGCTGGGCGCCGCGCTGCCGGCGGCGCCGGCGGCGGAGCCGGCGGGTAAAAAGCTGACGATCGGCATCTCCGTGCCGTCCGCGACGCACGGCTGGACGGGCGGCGTGGTCTGGAGCGCCAACCGGGCGAAGCGGATGCTGGAGCAGGAGAATCCCGACGTCGCGGTGATCGTCACCACCGGCGCGACGACCGCCGAGCAGGCTGACCGCATCGAGAACCTCATCGCCCGCAAGGTCGACGCGCTGGTCATGCTCTGCCAGGAACCGGGGCCGCTGACCCCCGTCTGCGAGCGCGCCAAGGCGCAGGGCATCTACCTGGTCGTCGTCTCCAATCCGCTGCTAAAGCCGGTGCAGGACCACTTCGTCAACGGCGACAACCGCAGCCTGGGCGAGGCCGCGGCCGAGGCCATCGGCGCCCTGGTCCAGGGCCGGGGCGACATCCTGGTGATGGAGGGAATCCCCTGCCCCATCAACACCGACCGCGTCGAGGGGTTCAAGGCCGTGCTGGCCGCCAAATATCCGGAAATCCGCATCCTGGACTCGCAGCCCGCCTGGTGGAACACGGAGAATGGCATGAACCTGATGGAGATCTATCTGCAGAAGCACCCGAAGGTCGACGCCGTCTGGGCCGGCGACGACGATGTCCTGATCGGCGCGCTCAAGGCCTACCGCAACAGCGGCCGCAAGGATGTCAAGGCGATGGTCGGCGGCGGCGGCAGCAAGCTGGTCGTCAAGCGCGTGCTCGACGGCGACCCCGTGGTCAAGGCCACCGTCACCTACTCGCCGCGCATGGTCGAGGTCGGGGCGCGCAAGGCGCTCGAGGGCCTGCGCAACGGCGGCAAGCCCCTCGACGGCGTCCGGGAGACGCTCATCAAGTCCGAGATCGTCACGTCCGCCAACGCCCGCGAGCACTATTTCCCCGACTCGGTTTACTGAAGGCGCGCCATGCCGCAGCGGATGATGAACAGCGAGCAGGTGGCCCGGTATCTGCACGTCGACGCGATGCAGATCAGCCGCTGGGTGCGCCAGGGAGAAATCCCCTTCGAGCAGGACGCGTCGCATCCGGTCTTCCGCCACAGGGATATCGACGCCTGGGCCTCGCAGCGCATCCTGGGCATGCGCGAGAAGCCGCTGGCCTCCTACCACCGCGACACCGCGCGCCGGTCGCGGCAGGCCGACGAGGAGCCCTTCGCCGTCGGCCGCCTCCTCACGCCCGAACGCACCGTCTTCGCGCTGCGCTCGCGCACCAAGGCCGCCGTGCTGCGCGACCTGGCGGCGGTGGCCGAGCGTGAGGAGATCCTCTACGATCCCGCCGACCTCGTCCGGAGCCTCGAGGCGCGCGAGGCGCTCTGCCCGACCGGGCTGGCCGGCGGCGTGGCCATCGTCCACCCCCGGAACCATGATCCCTACATCGCCAGCGAGTCGTTCCTGATCCTGGCGCGCGCCGCGCACCCGGTCTGCTTCGGCGCACCCGACGGCAAGCCGACCGACATCTTCTTCCTGCTGGTCGCGACCGACGACCGCCACCACCTCCAGGCGCTCGCGCGCCTCTGCCTGATGATGCTCAAGACCCGGCTGCTCGCCGACCTGCGGGCGGCCGAATCGGCCGCGGAACTCTACCGCCTCACGGTGCAGGCCGAACAGGCTCTCCTCGCCGCCATCGGCTAGCCCGGACCCGCCCCCATGCCGACAACCTTCCAGCACTGGCAGGAATGGCGCAGACGCTGCGCCGCGCTGCGCTGCGAGACCACGACGCGGACGGCCCTGCGGGAGTTCGCCGCGCGGCGCTTCCTGCGCTACGCGCGGGCGGCGCTGGGCGACAACGAAGTGCAGCCGCAGATCCCCGCCCCCGAGGCGTGCTGGCACCTGCTGGAGAGCGAACTGGCGGCCGGGCGGCTCCGCAGCGGCAAGCGCTACAAGGAGTGGCTCTTCGCGCGGCTCGAGGGGTCGCGCGACGCGCCCATAGATGTCATCCAGGGCGGCGCCTCGCTGCTGATGCGCACGGTCGTGCGCAACTGGGCGCTCCGCGAGGCCCGGCAGCGCCGCTCCTGCGCGATCGAGGCGCCGATCGGCGGTCCCGGCAGCGACCTGACACTGGCCGACCTGCTGCCAGCGGCGGCGGATGATCCCGAGGACGCCGAGCTCGACCGGCTGGCCGCCGCCGAGGCCCGGCGGCTCTTCGACGCCCTCCCGGAAAAGACGCGCCGCGTCGTGCTCGCCAAGCAGCTCGGCCTCCCGCTTTACGGCCCCAACCTGCTGGCCCAACTGGGCGCCAGCCGCAGCGGCGTCAGCGTCATCTGGCGCGGCGTCTTCCATACGCTCGCGCGCCAGGTGGCCAAAAACTATCCGCAGGAGCCGCGCGCGTGGCAGCTCAGACTCTGCCTGCTGGCGGCGCAACAGCTCGATCCGCTGATTTTCCGCTGGGGCAGCCTGGAAAAATCGGCCCGTGGTCTCTTCTTCATGGTGGAGCATGGCAAGCTGGCGGGCGCGCACGGGGCCGCCGGAGATGACACGCATGAAAACGCATGAAGAAGAGACCGGCCTGCAGCGGCAGCGCCTCGGCGAGTGGCTGGAGACCTGGCAGATGCATCTGCGCCTCGAGGCCCTGGCGGATCCGCCGGAACCCAGAGCCCCGCCGGGAACGCAGGTCTACCCGCCGTCCGTCCGCCCGCCGGAGGCTGCCGGCTCGGACGCTCCCGGCCATAAGGAACACCTCGACGTCGGCAGCATCGTGTTGCTGCCGCCGGACAACGAGGCGACCCGCTCCCGGCCTGTCTACGTCGCGCTGGCCTCGGCGCTGCGCGGCGGCCGTTGGCTGGCCGTGCCGTTCGGTCGCTTTCACGTGCCGGGCCTGCCGGGCGAGATGGCCACGGGACACGCGGCGGCGCCGCTGCAGGTGCTCTGCGCCTGGAACCGCGCGCCGGTCGCGGCACAGCGCCTCCGCTGCGGATGGCTGATCGGGCGCCTCAATGCGCTCGATCTGCGCTGGCTCCGGCAGCTTATCGATCTGCCTCCGGGGCAGCGGCCATCCCGTGCCCTGGCGCGGCGCCTGGGGCCCCCGCTGGTCCACCCGCTCGACCCGCGGCACGACTACATCGAGGAGGAACGCATGATCTGGTTCGCAGCCGAGACCCCCTCGCGCTGCGGCGAGAGCGCGGCCCCCTACCACGCGGACAACGACGAAATCCTGCCGCAGGCCGCCGACGAGGTGGACGATACCTATCGCGACAAGCCCTAGCCGCTAGGGCTTGTCGTCGGTCAGCGCCTGCTTCAGGTGCTGTTTACGCTGCTCGTCGACGATCACATCGATCTCCATCCAGACCGGCACCTGCTTCTGGAAGACTTCCGCGACCTCCGCGGGCGCCCACGTTCCGACGCCTTGCATGCGCTCCGAAAAGGCGTCCTGCTGCTGGAAGAAGGGTGTCAGCACCTGCTCCAGGAACACGGGGTCGCCCCGCGTGCCGCCCCAGTAGTTTTTGAGCGCGTCGCGGCGCGAGGTGTAGCGCCACCAGGCCTTGCGCACCAGCTCGCGGCGGATCTCCGTCGCCTGCTCCGGCGTCGGCGGGGCGAAATCGACCAGTCCCCAGCGTCCCGGCTCGTGCACCGTGCCGCCCCAGGTCGTCGAGACGGGCCCCCAGCGCATCGTCGAGAAACGCCAGGTCGCCTCGTTGCCCTCGATGAAGGGCAGCTTGTCGTAGACCGCCTCCCAGCCGACCGTGACCAGCGTGGCCCAGCCGCGCGGCAGCACGGCCGTCTCCGCCTGCAGGCTGCCCGGACGGTTCTCCAGGTAGCGGTAGAAGCGGTGGGGTGTGTTCCAGTCGTAGATGCTCAGTTTGTTCTCGGCGAGCCTGATGATCCACTGGTAGTAGATTTCGTCCTTCAGTCCCGGCGCGAAGAACATTTCCAGCGAACTGCCGCGGCGGCCGTCCTCGCGCATGATCTGCGCGATTTCGGGATCGTCGCTCCGGATGAACATGTGCCAGCCGTGCGTGTCGTAGGCCATGGCAACGGCCGTCTCGCGCCCGCGCATGGCCTCGGGATCCTTCTCGGCGAGGGGACGCGTGGCGCCCATGTCGGCGGCCAGTTTGTCCTCCTCGCCCTTGGGATAGGGCAGGAAGGCGGTGTTGAGGTTGGCGGCATTGGCGACAAAGGCCGAGGCGGCCCAGGCGCCGGCGCCCGCGGGCAGGCCATCCACGAACCGGCACGTATAGCGGTTGGGCGCATAGGCCGCCGCAAGCCGCGCGTCGATGCGCGCCTTTATCAGCCGGGCGGCCGTGTAGGCGCGGGCCGACATGAAGAGGATGTTCGCGTCATGCAGCAGGGCGACCTTGGCCTGCTCGTCGCCCAGCGCTTTCCCGGCCAGCAGGGCGTCGAGCGCCTTTTCCGCGGCGGCCGTGCCGCCGCCGAGCGCCTGAAGCGAGGCCCGCTGCAGGCTGGCGACCTGGCCGTCGCGCACCTTCGTTCCCGGATGGGCCACGATCTCGTCCAGCAGCGCCCCGAGGGCTTTGATGCAACCATCCCTTGTTTCCGTCGACCCGAGCCCAGCGCAGCACCGGGTCAGTCCCTTCACCGCCGGTCCGCGCACACGGAGGTCGAGGTTGGTGATGCCGGCGAGCTGTGCGTAGGCCGCCGCGGCCGCATCGAAGTCGCGCGCGTCCAGGCGCGCGGCGGCGAAGACCGCCAGCCGCTGGCACGCCTCGCGCAACGGCCCGCCGGCCGCCGGGCCTCCCTGCGCCAGTTCGGCAAGCAGTGTCTTGATCTGCGCGGCCTCGTCGGCCGGGGCGGGCGTCTGGGCGGCAAGCGGCGGGAGCCACGCCAGGACGAGGCAGACGGCCGCCAGGAGGCGGAAGCGGAGGGCGGATGATTTCATCGTGTGTCTCCGGGATTAAAGCATCGCCTGAAGCGCGAGCAGATGGTTGATGATTTCCAGACGCAGGGTGGTCAGATCGACCGTGCGGGCGTCGGCCAGTTCGAGATCTAGCAGCGCCTTCTTGGCCGCGAAAACGGCATCCATGTTGCCCGAGGCGATGGCCCGGGCGGCGGTCTGGCGCAGGAGCGTGGCGTAGCGGATGTCGTCCATGCCCTCGCGGAAGGCCTCCCAGGCCAGCGAGTCGAGCACGCCGCCGCGGATCTGGTTGATCAGGAGGTCGCGGTAGCCGTAGGGCAGCCAGAAGTCCTGGATGCTGTCGCGCTCGACGAACCAGGCGTGGTTGCAGGTGCCGTCGAAGTCGCTCTTGTAGAGCAGCAGGCCGTGGTGGCGGCGCGACACCTCGGGGTTCTCGTTGCCGGGGTGCGGGCTGGCGTAGGCCATCATGCGGTGGCCGAGGACATGCGCCGGCGAGGTGAAGCGCCGGTCGAAGTACTCCTGCCCTCCGAAGTTGGTCAGCTCCTCGGCGAAGCCGCAGACCGACAGGTGGCGCGGGTTGCCCTCGCCGGCCACCTTGAGCCCCATGGCCTGGAGATCCTTCCATCCCTGGAGCTGGGCGAGGATCGTTGAGCGGCCCGGCTCGCCCGCGCCCCAGGTGTAGATCTCGTCGTGCCCGACGATGCGCGCGACCTCGCCGCGCAGGCGGCGGATCTCGGCGAGTGCGTTGGTGTAGGCCGGCGTGCCGGGCTTGTTCTTGACGCTGACGGCCGCCGAGAAGGTCGCGAAGAGCGGCGGCCGGAAGCCGGCCTCGCGCACCAGCTCGAAGGTGCGGCGCGCTTCGGGCGAGCCGTCGTACCTTCCGTAGTAGTGGTTGATGCCGTGGGCGCGCTGGTTGCGGAAGATCTTCATCAGGCGCGCCTCGGCCTCGGCCTGGTTGTCGAAGCCGCGCAACTGCTGATCGAGCGATCCGAGACGGTACATGGTGGCGAAGAAGGTCTTCCCGGGATCGTAGTACGTGCGCGGCTCGGGCAGCGCGAAGGGCAGCACGCGCAGCCGGATGGTGTAGCTGCCGGCCGCCCGGCCGTCCGCGACCAGATCGAGCCGGCCGGTGTAGACGCCGGGCTTGGCTGCCGGCGGCACCTTGACCGTCAGCCAGAACTGCTGCGTCCGGCCGGCAGTCAGCGCCAGCGGCTGGAGCGTCTCGGCGTCGGCGCAGGGCTCCTTGAGGTAGTCGAACCAGATGTCGCGCTGCAGGCCGGGCCGCGGCGGATAGGCGTAGCTGATCCAGACCTGCTCGGGCCCCCCGGGGTAATCGACACGCAGGTACTGCTCGCGGGCCTCGAGATCGACCGTGACGAGGCTGTCGTCCTTGAGCAGCAGCTCCGGCACCAGCTCGCGCTTCGAGCTGTCGGCGAAGTAGCTGGTCCAGGCGGTGCCGCACTGCCACCAGCACTTGACGATCCGCAAGTCGAGGTTCTCCGCCGGGATGGCGCCGCCCCGGCCCTTGAGCGGCGTGGGACGGATCTCGAACTTGGCGATATCGCGCAGGGGCGCCAGCACGAAGGAGGCCGGCTCATACTCGTCTTGAGCGGCCACAAGCGACAGCAGCGGCGCGGTGTCGCCGTCGGGCGGCAGCGTGTCGGGCGTGCGGCGCAGGGCGCTCAGAGGTTCGACGGCATAGCCGACGTAGGGGGCCTGCCGCCAGGGGCTGCCTTCGGTCAGGGCGGCGAGGTCGCGGGCGAGCTGTTCGGCGCAGGCGATGGCCTGCCGGAGCGCCTCGCGCACCTCGGGTGTGGCCCGGTCCGGCTGCCGCAGCGCGGCCGCGCGCGCCTGCAGCGCGGCCGCCAGGCCGGCCCAGTACGGGTGGTCGGAGGCCTGACGCAAAGACTGCGCGCGGCGTTCCAGTTCCGCCGGAGCCGGGCATGCAGCCGGCGCAACGATCGGCTGGGCGCGCAGGGATCCGGCCAGCAAACCCAGCGCCAGCAGGGTTTTCCAGTCATGTGTGGTCGTCATGCGATTTCCTCCTGTTTGAATTATCCGGGTGCTACCGGCGGGGTTGCCGACGGCGCCTCAGGGTTCGACCGCGACGGTCTGGCCGCCCTGTCTTGCCGAACGGTGGGCCGCGGCGCAGAGGCGCACGTTGCGCAGGCCGTCCTCGCCGGTCAGCGGGCGCCCCGCGAGGATCGAGGCGGCATGCTCCCGGATGACCGCCTGGTAGATGTTGACCGGCTTGGAAATGGTGAAGTTGCGCCGACGGTTGAAGGTGTCCAGTTCGAGCCGCAGGGCGATCGGCTCGTCGGGATGGCCCGAGAACTGGAAGAGGGTGCCGTAGCCGCGCAGCACGCCCCGGGCGCCAAAGATCTCGTAGCCCAGGCCGCTGAGCGTCCCGCCCGTGCCGCCACGCGGCTCGCAGAAGGAGACATGTATGGAGACGGTGATGCCGCTGTCGAGGTCGCACTGCACCAGGGCACCGTCCTCGACCGCGATGGCCATGCGCTTCGGGTAGTAGACCGCGCGCACGGCCCGGATACGCGCCGCAAGCAGCGCCTCGATCATGTAGAAGCAGTGGCTGCCGACGTCGCCGACCGGCCCGCCCATCTCGTCGCGGCGGCTGCAGCGCCAGGAGGCCGCCTCCGCCGGCGCGAAGCCATAGGCGAACTGCATGTGGAAGCACGCGTCGTTGACCTCGCCGAGGGCGCCGGCCGCCAGCAGCGCGCGCGCCCTGGCATTGAGAACGTTGTGTACCATCATGTGGTCGACGGCCAGGCTGAGGCCTAGCTGCCGCGCGCGGCGCACGAGCGCCTGCGCCTCGCCGATGGTCGTCGCCAGCGGCTTCTCGACGAGCACCGGCTTGCCGGCGTGGAGCGCCTGGAGCGCCAGCGGGGCGTGCGTGCGGTTGTTGGTCGCCACGACCACGGCGTCGATGCGCGGGTCGGCCAGCAGAGCCTGCGCGTCAGGATACCACTTGAGGCCCAGTGCGCGCGCGGCCCGGCGGCGTTCCGGGTTCACGTCCGTGGCCCCGGCCAGCACGGCCGTGGGCAGCGGAGGTACGCGCGCAGCGTCGCAGCCGAAGCCCTCGCGCGCCAGGCGGTTCTCGGCGATGCCGCCGAAGCCGATCATGCCGTAGCGCAATGATTGCATGCCGCGGAAGCCTTGGGAGGCGTCGCGATCCTTCTTGCTCATGCGATCCTTTCTTCCTCGTGCATGGCTTTTCGGCCCCAAGTCACGGCGACCCGGTGAGGACTCCGGCCAGGTACTCGGAGCGCAGGCGGGAGACGATGTAGCGGATGTCGCGCCACTGCGCCAGGTAGTCCTGCGCCAGCGCCTCGACCTCGGTGTCCGGCATGCCAACCTTGGCACGGGCGGCCGCGGCGTCGAGCTTCTCCTCGAGGGGACGCAGACACTTCTCGTAAAACGCCGGATCGCCGAGGGAGTCGTCCTGCCAGAATTCGAAGACGCCGCCCTGGACGCAACCTGCGATCGGCGCGTTGGCGGATTTCTCGGCCTTGTAGGCATTGACGGCCTTGAAGATCTGCGCGCGCAGGATTTTGGCGCGGTCGGCCTTGTTGAAGTCGAAGGTGAGCTGGCCCCAGGTGCTGCGGCCATGGATAGACTCGGTGCCGTTCCAGGCGGAGGCCACAGGGCCCCAGAAGACGCTCTCGAAATCCCAGACACTCCTGTCCGTCGGAACGAGCGTTGCGTAGTTGTCCCAGGAGAATGCCACGTAGTTCATCACGCGGTCGTCCGTGAAGAAGGTCTCGCTGCGGAACTTCGTGGGGTTGCGGTCGTCGACACGGCGGTGGCCGGGGCCGCTGTAGGAGGTGTGGTAGCAGCCGGCGAGCGCGTCCTTCTTGGGATAGCAGAGGAAGCAGGTGTAGGGCTGTACCTCGCCGGGCGCGATGTAGCACTCGTAGCTGCCGGCGTCGATCTCGCCGGCCTCAAAAGACCTGGCGCGGGTGTCGTAGAAGGAGAAGAGGACGTGGAGGCCCCATTCGTCGGCCGCAATCTGAAGGGTCGTCGGGTGCTGCGCACGGCCTCCCGCGGCGGCGCTGCCGCGGTCGCCGGTGGCGACGTCGGTCGTCATGAAGGACATGTCCTCGCCGCCGTACTTGCGGGTGAAGGCCTGCTCCTCGGGGCGGAAGGGCATGTTGGCCCAGTCGCCGGCGCCGGCAATCGGACGTGCGGAGAACTTGACGGCGTAGCGCTTTTTTTGCAGGACGGGCTTGAGGGTGTCGCGGTACTGCGCGAAGCCGCGCGCGAGGTTCTCGTTGCGCGAGGCGAGGGCCGCCGCCCCCACGCGGTCGAGGCGCTTCAGCCGCTCGGCCTTCGAAAGGTCGCCCGCGAGCTCGCTGTCGGCCGCGGCGATGGCCTTGGCGATCGCGTCGGCGCTGCCGCCGAGCGCGAGTGTCTTCGCGGCCAGGCCGAGTTCGAAGCGCTCCTCCGGCTTGAGCTTGTCGTTTGCGAGCCCGGCCTTGGCGGCCTCGACGGCGGCGCGCATCTGCCCGTCGCCGGCATAGGCGACCATGGCGTATTGCGCGGGCCCGAACTCCGGCTGGGCGCCGGCGATACGGACGCTCTTCAGGTAGGCCTCCCACACGCGGATGGTCGCCTTGCAGTCGAAGAAGAAGGCTGGCGTGAAGACATCGTAGACGTTATGTTCCGTGCCGCGCACAAGCATGCCCTTCAGGACATTGCAGACTTCGTTGGTCTCGCGCGCGGTCTTTCCAAGCATGGCCGGGTAGTACTTGTCGGCCGCGGCGGCGTCGCGGCAGAAGAGCCACGCCCAGGCGGCGCGGCGCGAGGCGATCGGCTCGTTCTCGTCGGCGAGGATCTCCTTGGCGAGCTTCGAGGCGCGGGGCGCGTCGTCGATCAGGCCGCCCGAGAGGAGGGCGAACGCGGACGCCTTGCGGCCCTTGGAGAGGCAGAAGGCAAAGGCCTCCTCGTAGCGGTAGAAGGTCTTGTAGATGGAGACGGCCTCGTCGTCGAGCCGCCCGCGGATTAGCGCCTTGAGACCGTCGTTGCCGGGGGGATTCTCCCGCACCGATGCCAGGAGGCCGAGGGCGCCCTGCATGTCGTTCTGCCGCGTGTAAAGATCAGCGCGCCTGGCCACGGCGCCGATCCAGTCGTTCACCGGTATCTTCGATGGGTCGAGCGCCACGAACGGTGCGTAGAGGGCGTCGGCGGCCTTGAAGTCGCCCCGGTCCGCCAGCGAGGCGGCAAGGTACGCGGCAGCCTCGATGCGCCAGGCGTACGGGATGCCTTCCGTGGCGAGCAGCTTCTCGGCCGTAGGTTTGCAGAGCTCAAGGTCGCGGCCGCGGGCGGCGGAACGGATGGCGTAGCAGGCCACCTCGGCCACGGCGTTCCGGTTGGAGACGTTGCCCTCGTGCGCCGCTATGAACGCGAGAGCCGGCGGAACCTTCTTGAGAATGTCGTCGTCATAAGAGTGGACGCTGTAGTTGCGTAGACTGGAGATCAACTCCCGCGCCTCCTCGGCCAACGTCCTGGGCTTGGCGGGCGTTTCGGAGGACGGCGTGGAGGGCTCGGCTGCCATGGCGCGGGGCGCGCAGACTGCGGCCGCAACTACGGCCAGCATGGCCAGGCAATGGATGATGCGGTACTTCATTTTGTCACCTGCTTTCCAATGATATCCCTGAGGGCGAGGATGTGCCGCACCATTTCACCCCGAGCGGTATTGAGGTCGTCGGAGTCGCGCTTGAAGGAGGCCAGGTACTGGAGGGCCTTGTTCCCCGCATAGCGCACGTCGGTTGTGGACGACTTCGCCGCCTCGCGGGCGAGCTTGACCATGGCCGTGGCGTAGCGGATGTCGTCCACGCCTTCGCGGAAGCCTTCCCATTGGAGGGTGTCGAGCACGCCGTCGTAGACGCCGTAGGCAAAGACCATCGGGCGGTAGCCGGTGGCGTCGTCGTTGTACGGGCCGTAGTGGTGCGCGTAGTTGCAGAGGGCGGAGTAGCCCGCGAGATAGGCGGCCAGGCCGTTCTGGCGGCGGTTGTACTCGGGGTTCTCGACGCCCACATGCATCGCGGCGTACCAGGCGACGTGCGGGCTGGAGCCGAACTGGTTCCAGAGCGCGGTGGTGGAGCTGTCCTCGGGCGCCTTGGCCACGTTGTGCCAGTCGTAGATGTAGCCGGCCTTGCGGAAGACCTGGTCCTTGCCGGCGAGGATGAACTTGAAGCCCGCCTCCTGGTTGGTCTTGAAGATATGGCGCTTGGCCTCGACCCAGCGCGGCGACGGCTCGTCGCCGTAGCCGATGTAGACGTTGTGGTGGCCGAGGAGGCGGTCGACGGCCTCGGCGTTGCGCCGGGCTCCGGCCGCGGTGCTGGCCGCGCCGACGCCGCCCACGGCCACGTCGGTGCGCAGCCCGGCCTCCTTCATCAGGCGCCAGCAGGTGAAGGTCTCGGCCTGCAGGCCCCAGCGGAGCCAGTTGATGTCCTGGTTGTGGGCGACGAGGTTCTCCATCGTGGCCTTGAACTGCCGTTTGGCGAGATCGATGTCGCCGCCGTTCTGCGCCATGATCATGGCGAAGCAGTTGTACGTGTAGGAGCTGACGTAGAAGTCCAGGTTGTCGTCGAAGTAGCACTTCGGCCTGGGCAGCGCGAAGTCGAGTACGCGGATCGCGACGGGGATCTCGCCGTGACCGCCGACCCTGACCGCACCCGTGTAGAGGCCCGCGGGCGTGGCGGCGCGGACACGGGCGGTCAGGAAGAAGCTCTTGAAAGCCCCCTTCGGAAGGTCGACGGGCTGCAGCGTGGCCGCGTCGCGGAACTCGGGGCGCATCGGCTGGAACGCCGGAATGGAGCGGTGGAAGTCCCAGAAGACGCGGTTCATCTCGCGGGGCGGATTGATCCACTGCTCGCCCGTTTTGCCGTCGGCGAACGAAAGGCGCGCGTAGTTCGCCCGCTTCGCCGTGTCGACGCGGATGAGATCCTCGTCGTTCACGAGCAGCTCGGGCACGAGCTTGAAGTTCGTGTCGCCGAAGTAGCTGTACCAGGCGTTGCCGTTCTGGTACCAGACCTTGACGAACTTCAGGTCGAGGTCCTCCGCGGGAAACACCTTGCCGTCGGCTGTCTTGAACGGCGTCAGCGCGAGCTGCGTCTTCCCGAGGTCGCGCGCGGCGCGGATCAGGAACGCGCCGGGCTCGTACTCGTCCTTCGCCGCGACGATACGCACGACCCCGCCGGCGATGCCGTCGTCCGGGTAGACGTCGGGCAGGCGCTGGAGGGTGCTCATCGCCGGCACGGCATAGTGCACAAACGCGTCGGGATGCGGGATCCCCGTGAAGTCCGCCGCGACGCGCGCCTCGATCGGTTCATTGTCCTGCGTCCACGGACGCACCGTGAACTGGGCGCTGGCCATGAGCGGCGCGAAGGCCGCCGCGGTGATCACCGCGACTGTGGCTCGTTCCATGTCGATCTCTCCTAGGGTTGGCGACAACGTGAATGCAGTAATCATGCCATAAAAGCTCCCGACCGAAGCAGGTGCGCAGACGGATGGTGGCTCCCTCGCGTCGCGCACGCCGCGCTCGTCGCTCAGCGTGGCGGGTCTGTGGTTTCCCGGCCGAGCGTATAGGCGCCGAAGCGTCGGGTGACCATGGTGCGCTGGCCGGCGATTTCGACGTCGATGAGAGAAATGCCCGCCTTGGCATCGAAGTAGTTCTCGACCTTGACATCAAAGGGCCGGTCGAGCCCGCGGAGGTTGCCGATCGCGAAGTCGCCGGCCTCGTCGGGACGGTATCTGCGTCCCGCGCGGATGCGTTCACAACCGTAGGTCTTCTCGCACGCGAGCGCCAGGTCCCGCAGCGTCGGCACATCGGGATAGCCACCATCCGCCGCCTTTTCGACAAAACGCGCCTTGCCGGCCGCCGCGTCGAGGATCAGGGCGAAGTCGACACCCCGGGGCGAGGCGGCACGGAATTCCAGCCGGAAGCGGGCACCCGGCTCCACCTGGAAGACGGCAGGCGCGACGGGCATCGGGATTTCCCGGACCCACTTCGTTCCCAGATGGCCGTCGGGATACTGCACGAGTTCGCGGAAGCAGAGCCAGCCGCCCCAGCCGTAGCGGTGGTTGATCCAGCCGATGAGCAGGCGGCGGTTCTCCTTCCACGGCGCGACCATCGGCACGGAGAGGCCCTCGTAGATGTCGTACCCCGCCAGGACCTCGTCGGTGTAGGACCCGTTCGCGCCCGTCTCCGACTTCGCCATGGTGCAGAAGCCCTGGATGATGTAGTGGCGCCCGTTCCATTCGAAGGGACAGGGACAGTCGCCGAAGACGGGCGCGCCGGCGACAGCCGTCTCCCATGGTCCGTCAAGCGAGGCCGCCTTCGCCAGCGTCCGCACACATCCCATCCCGAAGAGGCCGTCCGCGCGGTTGTAGACCGACGGGTTCTGGTCGTCCGTGATCATCCGGTGCGACTTGACGAAGTGCACGCCGTCGTCGCTCACGGCGTAGGTGCCGCCAATCGGGAGCCCTTGCCGGGCGAGTTCTTCCAGAGGGGCATGGCGCGTGGTATGGAGCCCGTAGGCGAGGCAGTACTTGCCGTCCATCCGGAAGGGCGTGCCGGTGCCGATGTATTCGGTCACCACGTCCATCGTGACGGCGGCCGGAAGTTCCCGCCAGTGCGCCAGGTCGTCGGAAACGAGGTGCTCGAACCAGTGTCCGCCGCGGCCGCCCTTGGAATTGTGGTGGCGGCGGTCGACCAGGTAGAAGACGTGGAGGGCGCCGTCCCAGACTGTCGTCACCACGTCGCCAAGCCACTGGTTGTGGCCGCGCGGCGTCCAGTACATCGCGTGGAACCCGGAGGCCGGGCCGGCGTCCATCCGGGGCACCGGCCCCTTCGGCGCGTCGAAGGCGAAGCGCACATCCGAGAGCCGCGGCGAGAGCGCCAGGCCCGGGTCGTTCCGTGGCCAGAGGAGCGGCGCGATGGGGAAATCCTCGTCGCGGTGGCCGTCGAGGTCGATGGTGAAGTAGGTGCCGTTGTGGACGAGGCGCAGGTCATGTTCGCCGCCGGGGCGCTCCAGAACCCCGAGCGGAATGCCGATGCGTCCAGCCGGACCGGGCAGCAAGGCCTCCAGCACCGGGCAGGAGCCGTCCGGCAGCGGGAAGTTGCGGTAGTTGCCGTAGCGCTCGTCGTATTCGCCCGGCGCCGGATCCGCCGTGGCGTCGCGCACGACGATCCGCAGCGCGCCCTCGGCTTCGTACAGCGTCTCGCCGCCGGCGGCGGCGTCGAGATTGACGCGGCAGGCGAGCGTGAAGCCGCCCGGCAGTTCCTTCAGGGGTGCGCGGCAAACGAGCGTCAGCGCGGCGACGGAGAAGGCGCAGGGAAAGCCGTCCGCCGGGAGGAACTCGATCGTCATGGGGCCGCCCTGCCCCGCCGCGGCAACGGGCGCCGGATGGAGCGGCAGGCGGGCGAAGCGGACGGGGTAGTGCAGCGTGCCGCTCGGGCCGCGGAGAATGCGTCCGACTTCGGGCGCGGCGGTGGGGCCGTTGCCGCACCGGAGATCCAGCGTCACGTCGCCGACGACGCCGCCGGCGGTGAAGCGCAGCGTGGCAAAGGGCAGAGCCGACGCGTGCGCCTCGTCGACGGCGAACAGCAGCGCGACTTCGGCCCAGGTCGCCGACGGGAGCTCCAGCCTGAAGGGGGCGTCGGCCGTGGACGCCGGCGCCATCAGCCGGAACGGTACGTCGAAGAACCGGAAATCGGTTCCCTTCCCCAGTCCGTTCTTCCAGACGGCATCGGCAAAGAGGCCGGCCCGGCCGAGCGGCGCCAGATCGACGATGGAATAGTTCATGGACGTTTTTCCTCGTAGCCAACGCTCAAGCCGGACGTCGGCAGCTGGATCAGCGGCTATTCTCCCGGCGTCCAGCGGAACGGGGAGGCGGGGTAGCCTTTCTGGTTGGACAGGTTGGCGCGTTCACAGCCATCTGAACCCGGTTCCTGAGTCGAGACGCTGGGCAGTATAAGAACTTGAGAGTGGTGGGTTCTCGGGGAGTTCATGGTTCGCGCGAACGCATTTTCCGCTCCCCACGGACATCCTTGAACGCCACCGCTCCATGACGGTGTGCAGTGTATGCGATTTGATCGGGGGCGGCAACCGCCGATTCTGCGATTCGTGGGCGCTCGTGGGCGCTGGCGAAACGAGCGTAGAATCCACTACATGGCAATTCGCCGTTCACCGCAGTATCAGGATCGTGAACATCGACGACTGTTCCTCGTGCGCACCAATGTCGACAGACTGCTTGATGTCGACACGCGGATTACCCCAGAGATCGGTCGCCCCGGCCATCCACGCCTGGTAGAGCCCCCTGTCACGACATGGCGAGCGCGGGGTCAGGCGGTAGTCGCGGCGTGCCGCATCCTTGAAGCACGGATCGGCGACCACACTGTTCTCGCCGACCTCGACCGAGGTGCAGTTGTTCTGGTAAGCGGTGGCGTGCGCGCCCGACCAGTCGGGATATCCGGGTTCGGTCGGATTGTTGGCCGTGTTGCCCCAGATGATGCAGTTGATAATTGTGCCGCTGCCAGAACGCCAGAGCCCGCCGGCACCGCGGTAATCGGTCGATGTACCGGTATTGCCAACAATGGTGCAGTTCCGCAGGCTCCCGCCTTCAATTTTGACGCCGCCGCCATAGGCCGCCCGGGAAGCAGTAATCAGCGTGTTCTCGCAGATGCCGTTTTTAATGGCAAGGCCTCCCGCGGTCTCGCACGGCGCATTGTTGCTGATGATGCAGCCGGAGACCAGGCCACCGATTTGATGTACGCCAGCGCCGAGGGTATAGCCGCCCTGATCGTTGTCCGTGATCAGACAGCGCCGCAGCGTGCCGTCGGTGATGTTGACGCCGCCCCCAAAACTGAACCAGGCCGCCTTGCCGCCGCGGATCGTGAGCCCCTCCGCCAGCGCATCGGCATGGTTGAGATCCAGGATCCGCACGCCGGCCGCCTTGCGGCCCTTGAGCACCACCTGTTCCCAGCCGCCGAAGCCGCCCTGGACGCCACGCAGCACGATGCCCTCGTCGAGCGTGATCGTCTGGCTGACGTCATACGTGCCGTTGGAAATCAGCACCGTGCTGCCGCCGACCGCCTCAGCCAGCACCTCGTGGATGTTGGTCGCCGCCTTGGCCCAGGTGTCGTAAGGCGCGCACGGCACGCTGTTGGACTGCACCAGATGGAGGGTGGCGGGAGCGATATGCACCGCGTTGGTGGCCACGGCGGTCACCGTCTTGGCGGTCGCGGGATCGGTGATCGTCAAGCGCACGTTGTAGCGTCCGAGGGCGCTGTAGTTGTGCTGCACGGTGTACAGGCCCATTCCCGACTGCACCGGGGCGCCAGCCTCGTCGTCCAGCACCCAGGCGAAGTGCAGGTCGTTGGTGTCGGCATCGAAACCGAAGAACGACGCGTTCAACTTCACATCCGCGGCCGTGACCGCCTTCGGCGGCGTGGCCGAGATGCCGCAGCTCAGGACGCGCGCGTCGTACTCGTAGGCGCCGATGTCGATCCTGGCGCCGGTGACGCGCGGAATGCCCGCCAGGTCGTCTTCCGGCAGGCCATCGAGTGGCAGGCCGGCGTCGATGCAGGGCGATCCGAGGATCAACTGGTAGTTGCCCGCCGCCGCGTCGGCGAACTGGGGATCGGAGGTGACGCAGTTGGTGCCCACCGCCACCGGCGTGCAGATATTCTGCCAGGCGGTCGGATGGGCGTTGGCCCAGTTGGGCGCGCCCGGATTGGTGTCTTTGCCGGTAACATTGTCAACAATGATGCAGTTCTGAACCGTTCCGCTGTTGCGCTGGATTCCGCCGCCATAGGCGGCCGTGTTGCCCACGATGGTGCAGTTGCGCACGATTCCCGAACCGTTCAGATTGACGCCGCCACCGGTATTCTGTGTCAGCGAATAGGTCATGTTGGTGGCGATCAGGCAGTTCTCCAGAATACCGCCCGTCTGGTAGACGCCCATGCCCCGGATCGAATCGAGCGTGAGGCGGTTGTTGTCGATGATGCAGTTGGAGACGCGGCCGTTGTAGAGGCAGACGCCGCCGCCGTAGGAAT
>CAYPJN010000008.1:17763-18687 GCA_964411055.1 uncultured Lentisphaerales bacterium
AGTTGAAGAGCGTCCCGCCCGCCACGCTGAGCAGAACACCGCCGCCGGGATTGCCGTTGCCGCCGCGGCCATCACGGAGCGTAAAACCTTCGATGCGGGCATCGGCGTGACAGAGCAGAGCGACACGCACACTGTAGGTCGTGGGCGCCTGGATGGTCGTCGCGTCGCGGCCGCCGACGCTCCGCATCGTGATGCCGCGGTCGAAGATCAACTGGCGTGGGATGCGGTAGGTGCCGTTCGAGACTAGGATGAGCGCCCCGTCCCAGGCCAGGGACAGCGCGTCGTGCAGGTTGGTGGCGGCCGTCTCCCAGGTGGCATACGGCGCGCAGGCGTTGGTGTTCTCCGTGACGACATGGATCGTCGCCGGCGAGAGGCCCACCGCGTTGGTGACCACGGTCACCACAGTGGCCGGGGCGAGCGGATCAGTCACTTCAAGGGTGACCGTGTGCCACCCCGCGTCCAGCGTGCGCGTCAGGCTCTGCAGGCCGGTGTTGGAGACCACCATCGGCGCCTCCACCCCGCGGTTGACTCTCCAGACCAGTTCCAACAGGTTGGTGTCGGTGGACGTGCCATGCACGGTGGGCGTCAGCGTCACGGCGAGAGGCGCCATGCCCGCCGCGGGCGTGGCGCGCATACCGCAGGCCAGGCACGAGGTGTCGAACTCGAAGGCGCCGATGTCGATGGCCGCGCCGATCACGCGCTCCGAACCCTCGATGTCGGTATCCGCCGTGTTGAGCGCCGTCAGGCCGGCATCGATGCAGGGCGAGCTGGCCTGCAGACGGAAGTCGCCGTTCGCGGCATCGACGAAGCGGGGGTCGCTGGTCACCGTGCCGCTGCCCACCGCCTCGAGTGTGCAACAGTTGACGACGGTCTCGCCGGTGGCACCATAGAGGTTGCGCGATAAGCGTGTGGGATCGATCCAGT
>CAYPJN010000009.1:0-18446 GCA_964411055.1 uncultured Lentisphaerales bacterium
TGGTGGAACCCCGCCGTCGAGAACCAGGCGACCGACCGCGTCCACCGCATCGGGCAGACGCGCAACGTCTTTGTCCACAAGTTCATCTGCACGGGCACGCTGGAGTCGCGCATCGACGCCCTGATCGAGAGCAAGCTGGCGCTGGCCGAGGATCTGGTCGGCAGCGGCGAGAGCTGGCTCGCGCAGCTCTCGAACGACAAACTGCGCGAGGTGCTGGCGCTCTCGGCTGACGCCGTGGCGTCCGACGAGGAGGGGCCGCCATGAGCCGGAAACGTCCGGAGTTCGCGCCGCGCGTGCCGCTGGGCGTGAGGGGCGGCATCCGCGTGCAGAGCAGCCGCAGCGGGTTCGCGCGCAAGTGGTGGAGCCGCCAGTGGCTGCTGCTGCTGGAGAAGTACCAGATCGGCGCGCGGCTGGGCCGCGGGCGCAGCTACGCCTACGGCGGACAGGTCGTCTCGCTGGAACTGGAGGCCGGGCGCGTCGTGGCTGCGGTGCAGGGCGCCGACAAGACGGCCTACGGCTGCGAGATCCGCTGCGGCGTGCTGGAGCCTGACGCGCGGGCGGTGGTGGTCCGCCGGCTGCGACAGAAGCCGCTGCTGCTGGCCGAGCTGCTGGTGCGCGAATTGCCGAAGGCCGTCGCAGAGATCTTCGAGGAGGCGGGCCTGGCACTGCTGCCCGGCGGCCGCGCGGAGGTCGTCACGCGCTGCAACTGCCCCGACCGCGTCAATCCCTGCAAGCACCTGGCGGCGGTCTTCTTCCTGCTTATCGAGGCCTTCGACCAGGATCCGCTGCTGCTGCTGGCCCTGCGTGGAATCGGCCGCGACGCGCTGCTCGGGAACGACGGCGAAACGGTGGCCCCGCCGGAAGCCGAGTCCCCCGCCGCGCCGGACGTCGAAGCGGCGGCGGACGATGTCATCGATCCGCACGTCTTCTGGGGGCGGGACGACTCCGGGACACCCGATTTCGGCCCCGCGCCGACGGGCGGTGCGTCGGCCCCGCTGGTACAGCGCCTCGGCCCACTGCCCCTATGGCGCGGAGAGGAGCGCTTCATGGACGTGATGACCCAGGTTGGCGGCCGCGCGGTGGCGCTGGGCTGGCAGGCCTGGGCCGGCGAGCGCCTCCTGCGCCTGCGGCCGCGCCCGGAACCCGCGGCGCCGCCCCTGCGCCTGCGCGGCACGCGCCTGAAGATGGAGGGCTAGGGGCTGAATACCGCGCCTTGTTGCCGGACGCGGGGCATGGTAAATTGACTGACACATGAATGGAATAACTGGACTATTGCAGATCGTCGGCGGGCTGGCCCTCTTCATGTTCGGCATCCGGCTTCTCAGCACCGGCATGGAGAAGCTCGCCGGGGACAAGATACAGCGCTGGCTGGGCAAGGTCACCGAGGGACGCCTGCGCAGCGCCGGCTTCGGCGCCGTGGCCACGGCCTTCCTGCAGAGCAGCGGCCTGCTGATGGTGACCATGATCGGCCTGATCAACGCCAACCTGATGACCGTCCAGCAGTCGATCGGCATCATGCTGGGGCAGGAGATCGGCACGACCATCACGGCGCAGATCGTGGTCTTCAACATCGGCGCCTTCCGCCTGCTGCTGGTGATCCTGGGCTTCGCCTTCCTGGAGTATTTCGAGAGCCGCGACTGGAAGAAGTACGGCGAGATCATGATGGGGCTGGGCCTCATCTTCGTCGGCATGAGCTACATGTCCAAATCCCTGGACCATCTCATGGAGATCCCGGCCTTCTCGCGGGTGCTGGTCACAATGGGGCAGCGCCCCATGATCGGCGTCCTCGCGGGCCTGGCCGTGACCGCGGTGACCCAGAGCAGCACCGCCGTGACCAGCATGGCGGTGGCCATGGGGATCAACAAGGCGATCACGCTGCATGGCGCGGTGGGCATCATCCTCGGCGCCAACATCGGCTCGTGCATCACGGGCTTCGTCGCCTCCCTGGGCCAGTCGCGCACGGCGCGCCAGGCCTCAATCGCGCAGATCATGATCAACGTGTTCGGGGTGCTGCTCTTCATGCCCTTCATCGACCAGTACAGCCGCCTGGTCGCCGCGACCTCCGATAGCCTGCCGCGCCAGATCGCCAACGCGCACACCATCTTCAACCTCGTGGTCAGCGTGGCGCTGGTGCCCTTCGTGCGCCAGATCGCCGTCGTCTCCGCCTGGCTGACCCCGAAGGCGCGCGCGGCAGAGCGGCCCAAGGCCACCGCCTTCATCGACGAGAACCAGTTCAGCGTGCCCTCGGTGGCCCTGAGCGAGGCGGCGCGCGAGCTGATCCGGGTGGGACAGATCACGGCCGAGATGGTCGCGGACGGCTGCCTGGCGCTGATTGATCTGGACGGGGAGCGGATCCGGCGCGTTGTCACGCGGGAGCAGGAGCAGGTCGACCCGATCGACAAGGAGTTGACGCGCTTCATCAATCAGCTTATGAATCGGGATCTGACCCGGGCACAGCAGCAGCGCTGCTTCCAGATCAAGAACCTGCTGATCGACATCGAGCGCATCGGCGACATGGCCGAAGACATCGCGGGCTTCGCCCAGGAACGGATCGACAACCGGGTCGTCTTCACGCCGGCGGCCATTGAGGATCTGAAGTCCCTCTGGCGCCACGCCCACGAGACCTACCTGCTGGCCATCGCGTGCTTTGCGGAGAACGACGCCGAGAAGGCCCTGCACGTCTGCCGCCTCGAGAGCGAGTTCGACCGCCTCTACGGGCGCACCCGTCTGGCCCATATCCGGCGCCTCGAGGCGGGCGGTTGCCAGCCGCAGGCGGACGTGATCTTCACCGAGACGCTGAGGATCCTGGAGCGTATCAGCGACCATGCCGACAACCTGGCCGTCAGTGTGGCCCGGTCGCTGGCGGAGCAGCAGACGGGCAAGACGGCCCGCCGCCGCGCGCAGGCGTGACGCCGCCGGCCGCCACGGCAGGTTAATGGAGCGCGCTCAAAGCTCGACGCTCAAAGCTGAACGATCAAGGCCGTCGGGCACTTCCGCCAGCGCGGGACTGCGCGCCCACCAGGCATCGAGCGCGCGGCGATAGTCGTCCGTGCGGCGGCAGGTGCGTATCTGCCGCCACAGCGCGGCGCCGTCGGCGAGCCGCAGGTGAAGGTAGCTCCAGAGCTCCTTGAGGCGCCCGAGCAGCGGGGCGGGACCGCAGAGCTCGGCGGCCGACTGCTCCGCGAAGTCGTCCAGGAAGGCCCGCAGGCGCGCCGCCGATGGCGGGCGCGTGTCGCCGCGGAGGCCGGCCGCCAGGAAGGGATCCATGACCGCACCGCGGCCGATCATCCATCCGGCGACGGCGGGAAAGGCGGCTTGCAGGCGCGCCAGGTCGGCGGCGGTGCGGATGTCGCCGTTGTAGCGCACGGGATGGCGGCAGGCCGCCAGCGCCTGCGCGAAGGCCGCCAGGTCGACGTGTCCGGCGTAGCGCTGGCGTGCCGTGCGCGCGTGGATCGTCACCTCGCACAGGGGAAAGGCGTTGATGATCTCGAGGCGCTCCAGCAGCAGGCCGGGCGCGTCGATGCCCAGGCGCACCTTGACGGAGAAGCCGCCGGGCAGAATCTCGCAGCCGGTCTCCAGCATGCGTCGGAGCGCATCGGCTTCGCGCAGCAGGCCCGCGCCGCGGCCCTTCTTGACAATCATCGGCCAGGGGCAGCCGGCGTTGAGGTCGGCGCGCGCGTATCCCATGCCGCGGATGGCCAACAGCAGCGTGCGCAGCTCGAGCGCCGACTTGCCGATTACCTGCGGCACCAGCGGCAGGTTGCAGTTGCGTCCGGGGTCGATGTCCGCCAGGTGCGTGGCCTTGATGCGGGCGCCGGCGACGGTGGTCAGAAAGGGCGCAACGGCGAAGTCGAAGCCGCCGAAATGGCGGGTGAAGCAGCGCCGGAAGACGAGCGCGGTGACGCCGCGCAGCGGCGCCAGGCAGAGGGATGGCGGCTCGGACGGCATCGGCTGCGCGGACCTAGCGGTCCAGTACGATGCCCTGGCGCAGGTATGTCGGGCGGTCGAGGTCCTCGCCGTTGAGCCAGGTGGCCTCGACATCCTTGAAGCGGCCGCGGCCGGCCTGGCGGGCAACGTTCCTGCCGCGCGAGCGACGCGCGGCAGGTCGCAGCTCGCCCGGGATCGGGCCGAGAATGTCGGCGGCCGCGTCGGCCTCGCCATCGGCGGCCGGCGCGCCCTTCTCGCGGAGCACGTCGAAGAAGAGGGCCACGAGCTGGATCTGGTCCGCGTAGCGTTCGTCCAGCACCGTGCCCAGGCGCATTTCGCAGGCCGGGGCCAGCGCCGCGCGCAGCCGCTGCGAGACGTCCGTGAGCTCGGCCAGCCGCAGGTCGCCACCGGCCAGGACGCCGAGCATGACCGCCTGGGCCTCCTGCAGGGCCGGCCGGCGGCCCAGCAGCGGGCTGCGGCAGAGCCCGGCGACGGCCTCCGCGGCGCGGGCCTCTCCGGCGGCGGATGCCACGGCGAAGCGGCAGCGCCCCTTGGTCTGCGTCAGCATGGCGAGGAGCGATTCCGGATCCAGCGCGATGAAGCCCGGCGCGAGGATCAGGCGCCACAGAAGGGTGAGGCCGGCGGCGAAGATCTCCTCGGCGCGCGGCGCGGCGTCGGCCAGCGGCTCCTGCAGGCCGGCGGCGGTGTAGAGCTGATCCATCGGCAGCACCACAAGCGCATCGCTGCCCTCCTCGATGAGCGGCAGGGCGCGCTCCGCCGCCTGGGCGCGCCCGCGTCCCTCCAGGCCGAACGGCAGCGTGGCGAAGCAGAGCACATGCGCGCCGAGACCGCGCAGGATTTGCAGCACCTGGGGCGTGGCGCCGTTGCCGACCCCGCCGCCAAGGGCGGTCACGACCACGGCCAGCCGCACGCCGCCCAGGGCCGTCCGGACGGCCTCCTGGTCGTCGCGCAGCGCCTGGCGCCCCTTGACGGCGTCGCCGCCGGTGCCGTGGCCGTCGAAACGCTGCGCACCGACGATCATGCAGCGCATGTTGCCGATGTTGCGGGTCGCAAGGGCGTCGGTGTCGAAGCCGATGGCCGGCAGCGCGCCGCCGAACGCCCGCACCGCCGCCGAGGCCAGGCGGCATCCGCCGCCGCCCACGCCCACCAGCATGAGGTTTGCCTGTTTCTCGATCATCGCTTGAATATCCCCTGCAAGAATTCCTTGACGGGGTGCATCAGCCCCGTCTCCTGGTAGGTCTTGAATCCATACAGCACGAGTCCCGCCGCCGTCGCGAAGGCGGCGGGTGCCTCGACATCCGCGAGCCCGGCGACGTTGCACGGCTCGCCGACGAGGCAGGGCAGGCCGAAGATGGAGCGTCCCAGGTCGGCCAAGCCCGGCATGGCCGCGCCGCCGCCCGTGAAGACGACGCCCGCGTTGAGCCGGGCGAGGATGCCGGCCTCGTGCAGCGCCGCGCGCACCAGCCGCAGCGTCTCGGCCAGGCGCGCGTTGATCACGGTGTGGAAGGCCTTGAGGCTCGCGCTGCGCTCCTGCATGCCGAGATCCTGCGGGATGATCAGGCGCTTGAGGCCCGTGCCCGCGCCGACCATCGCGTGCCCCTCGCGCCGCTTGAGATCCTCGGCGCGTCCGGTCGGCAGGCTGAAGGCCACGGCCAGGTCGTTGGTCACGTGGTCGCCGCCGATCCCGAAGGAGCCGGCGCAGGCGATGACGTTGTCGGCGTAAGCCAGGTAGCTGGTCGTCCCGCCGCCCAGGTCGATGACCGCCACGCCGTTGCGCTTCTGCTCGGACGTCAGCACCGCGAGCGCCACGCAGAGGCCGCTGAAGACGACGTCGTCGACGTCCAGCTCGACCGACTGGACGACCTTGCGGAGGTTGTCGACGCGCGCGCGCAGGGCGTGGATCACGAGCATGTCGAGCGCGAGCTGGGCGCCGGAGAGGCCCTCGGGCTTCATGATGCCGGCCTGGTCGTCGAGGCTGAAGGACTGGCTGACCGTGTGCATGATGTCGCGGTCGGGCGGGAGGCTGACGGCCTGCGCCAGTTCGGTGACCTCCTCGACATCCTCGCGCGAGACGATCCGGTCGCGCGCGCGCACGGGCACGCAGCCGCGGTTGATCTTGGCCTCGATGTGTCCGCCGCTGACCGCCAAAAGCAGGCGGCCGACATCGACGTCGCTCTCCTCGGAGGCCTGCTGGACGGCCTTGGCCACGCCGACCTTGGCCAGATCGACGTCGAAGACCTGGCCCTTGCGCACGCCGGAGGTCTTGTAGACGCCGCGTCCGGTGATCGTGACGCGGCGCGACTCGTCGATCTCGCCCACCAGCGCGACCGTCTGGGTCGTGCCGATCTCCAGTGCAGCAATTGGTGGAATAGCCATGAAACCCCTCGGTCGTAGGCGCCCGTCACCGGGCATAGGCGCGCCCCGGAAGGGTCGCGTCCCAGAATCCCCGTCCCTGGCCGCGGTCGGAATTCATCGCGGCGGCCAGGCCCTCGAGCTGCGCCAGCAGCATGCGTTTCGAACGCGCGTCGTTCGCGCCCATGCGCGGCCAGGCCAGCTTGACGCGCCGCTGGTCGGACATGGTGCAGTCCAGATAGTCCTCGCGTGAGACATCCACGTCGACAACCGGCAGCGGGAGCGTGCGGTCCTTGAGCAGTTCCAGGAGCTCGAGCGCCGCCGGCGCCAGGCCCGCGACCCTCGCGCCCGGCACGATCCGCTCGTCGGGATAGCCGGAAATGCATGGCAGGGTGTCGATGCCCAGATAGCGCGGAAAGATGCAGCCGCCGCTGTCCACCGCCAGCGACTTGCGCGCCAGGCGCGCCAGCGGCTCGCGCTCGACAAGGCTCACGGAGATGCGGTCGGGCAGCTTGCGCCGGATCGTCATCGAGCGGACGGTCGGGCAATCCTCAAGGATTTCCCGCTGGCTGGCGCGGATGTCGATCGCGAAGAGCGGCATACCCTCGCGCAGCTTGAGGTACTCGCGGACAAGGTCGGCGGTGATCGTGTCGCCGGCCTCGATCTCGATGGTGCGCAGGACGAACCAGCCGCTGTCCAGAAGGTAGTAGTGGACCAGCCGGTGCAGGCCCCACCCCAGCACCGGCAGCGTCAACAGCACCGCGATCAACGTCACCAGCCGCCGCTGCCCGGGGCTCCAGACGGCGCGCCCGGCGCTGCGGAAATTCAGGCGCCTCCGCGATCCCTTTCGGCCTGATCCGAACATTAACCCGCGTTCCTCCAGGATACGGCATCCCGTGGCGGATCGCAGGCCGCCAGATCGAGAATGCGCGCGCAGAGAGCGCTGAAGTCCGTGCCGGCCCTCGCCGCCGCCTTGGGCAGCAGGCTGGTGGCGGTGAAGCCCGGCAGCGAGTTGAGCTCCAGCACGAAACACGCGCCCGCCGCGTCCACGCGAAAGTCGACGCGCCCCATGCCACGCACGCCGAGGGCTGCGAACGTCTGCAGCGCCAGCGCGCGGCACCGCGCCTCGATGGCGGCGTCGGCGGCGCCGAGGAAGGCATAGACGGTGTCGCCGGCCACATACTTGGCTTCGTAGCCGTACCACCCGCCCGCCGGAATGATCTCGACCACCGGAAAAGCCTCCCCGCCCACTATGCCCACCGTCATCTCGCGTCCGGCGATGTATCGCTCCACCAGCACTTCGGGATCGCACTGGCGCGCAAGCGCCAGCGCCGGGGCCCAGTCCTCGGGCGACATCACGCGCGAAATGCCGACACTCGATCCCTCGCGCGGCGGCTTGACGACAACCGGCAGCGGCAGACGGGTGGTTGTGACACCCGGCGCCAACACCTCGTGTTCCGGGGTCGGCACGCCGCGCTCCGCGAGGCGGCGCTTGGTGGCGAACTTGTCCATGGCCAGCCGGCTGGCGGCGGCGCCCGCACCCGTGTAAGGTACTCCCAGGCGGTCGAGGTCGGCCTGCACGCCACCCCCCTCGCCATAGCCGCCATGCAGCGCGAGGAAGACGGCATCGGTTCCGGACGGCAGACCTTCGACTGCCTCGCGATCCAGGATCACGGGCGTGGCCGCATAGCCCGCCGCCTCAAGCCCCTTGACGACCGCCTGTCCGGAACGGAGGGAGACCTCGCGCTCGCTGGACACTCCGCCCATCAGCACCGCTATCTTGTGAAATCTTGCCATATTCGGATCTCGGAGACCAGATCCACTCCGTGCATCTTCAACACCCGCCCGCGCATCGCCGCCGTCAGCGCTAGGACATCCGAGGCGGTCGCGCCGGGCTCCGTCACAATCACGTTGGCATGGCGCGCGAAGACCTCGGCGCCGCCCACGCGCAGTCCCTTGCAGCCCGCCGCGTCAAGCAGCCGGCCCGCCGCAAGCGGTTCCGGATTGCGGAACACCGATCCGGCGCTGCGGCGGCCCTCGAAATCGAGGCGTTTTTCACGGCACCGATCCCGCTGCGCCGCCAATTCGGCGGGATCGCCCGGATCGAGCCGCAACTCGACCTCGAGTGCGACCATTTCCTCAAGCGCCCGGCATAGCCGGTAGGCGAAGCCGGCCTGGTTGGCATCCACTATAGCGCGCGATCCGTCCCTGTTCAATCCGCGAATGGACCGCACCCGGTCGCCGATGGCACCGCCATGCGCGCCGGCGTTCATCGCCAACCAGCCGCCGACGGTGCCGGGAATGCCTTCCATGAAGGCCAGTCCCCCGAGACCCGCCTCCGTCAGGCGGTTGAGCAGGCGGATCCCGGGCGCCGCGCATCCCGCGCGCACCGTGCCCTCCGGTCCGATCACGATATCGCCGAAGGCCGCGCCGGCGAGCCGGACCACGACACCGCGCACCCCGAGATCACTGATCAAAGTATTGGATCCGCAGCCCAGCAGGCGGCACGGCAGGCCGGTCTCGTGGCAGAGGCGCAGGATCTCCGCCAGTGCCGCCTCGGAAGCCACCTCCGCCAGCAGGTCGGCGCACCCGCCGACGCCGAGCGTCGTCAGGTGGGCGAGCGGCGCCTGACGCTGCACTGCGACATCCCCGCGCGCGGCCAGCGCCGCGGCCATCCGCTCAGCGCCGGAGTGACGTTCTTCCCGCAGGGCCTGTGCCACCCCCTCCCCTACCCGCACCACGTCGCCGGCCCCGATCACCAGCAACTGATCGCCCTCGCGCAGCGTCTCGCGCAACCACGCCTCGGCCTCTTCCGTCGAGGCCGCGAGCCGCGGCACCGGCACCCCGTCCGCGGCCTGGCGGCGGAAGACCGCATAGAGATCCTCGGTCCGCCCGCCCTCGCACGGCGTTTCGGAGGCGGCATAGACCGGCAGCAGCACGAGCTCGTCCACCCCCGCGAAGGCCGGGGGAAAAGACTCGGCCAGGGCGCGCGTGCGCGTATAGCGGTGCGGCTGGAAGAGCGCCACACGGCGCCGTGCCGGCTGGAGGCGCGCCAGCGCGACGAGCGCCGCGATCTCCGCAGGATGGTGCGAGTAGTCGGAGACGATCTCGATGCCCCCCTGCCGCAGCAGTCGCTCGAAGCGCCGGCCGGGAAGTTCATCCAGCCGCTCCAGCGCCCGCAAGGCCGTTTCCGGGTCGTGACCCAGCGCCACCGCCGCACCCAGCGCGGCGCAGGCGTTGAGGGCGTTGTGGCGCCCGGTGACCGCCAGGGCGGCCTTGCCCAGCCGCCGGCCGTCGAGCGTGACATCGAACGACATGCTGCCGGCCTGCAGCGCCAGGTCGGAAATCCGCAGCCGCGCCGCGGGGTCGAAGCCGTAGCCCAGCGCGCCGGGATGCGCGGCGCATAGACGGCCGGCGGCCGGGTCGTCGGCGCAGAAGACCACGCCTTGTTGTGTCCTGTCCCGTGCCGCCGCAAAACAGGCATCGAGCGCCGCGATGGTACCGAAATGGTCGAGATGGTCGGCATCTATATTAGTGACCACCAGCACCGACGGCGCGTAGTGCGCCAGGGTGCCGTCGCTTTCGTCGGCCTCGACGACCAGCGGCCCGCGCCCGGAAGCGTCCGCGACGCTTCCCATCGCCGCCGTATACCCGCCGATGCACCAGGCCGGATCGGCCCCCAGCGCCTGGAGCAGGCGCAACGTGAAGCAGGCCGTCGTGGTCTTGCCGTGGGTGCCGCAGACGGCCACGCTGTTGCGCTCCGAGACAAGCGCCGCCAGCACCGTGCCTCGGCGCGCGACGGGGATGCCGAGCCTGCGCGCGCGGAGGACTTCAGGCTCGTCCTCCGCCACGGCCGCGCTGCGGATCAAAAGGTCGCAGCCGCCTTCGAGGTGGTCGGGAGCGTGGCCCTCCGCCACCGCAATCCCCTGGCCACGGAGCGTATCGGCCAGGATGCCCGTGGCGTGGCGGTCACAGCCCGAGATCCGCCAACCATGCTGGCGCAGCAGTAGCACGACGCCGGCCAGGCCGACGCCGCAGATGCCCATGGCATGCGCATGCAGCCCCGGTTTCTTTTCCAGGAGACGCCTGGCCAGCTCGTATTCCGCCCCGATATCCATCCGCTCCGCCGCCTGTCCGACTGGGAAGGAATTGTAGCGCCTATGGAGTTCCGACTCAAGCACGGCAGCGCATGTCGGGTAAGCGGAACAGGCTTCGTTAAGAGCGCGCGCGGGCGCGCGCTCAAAAATCTTGTGCGACCCCATCGGCATTTCCATGCGCTTCCAGGCCTAGGTTGCCCTCGGCATCGGGCGTAATATCCAAATTGTACTTGTATATTACGCCCACCGATGCTATGCTTACTCGCGAAACAGAGGGAATGCCATGATCGAGCGCGTACTGGCCAAAGAGTTGACGCAAACCTTGCGGGCCTACCCGGTAGTCACGCTGACCGGACCGCGACAAGCCGGCAAAACCACGCTGGCGAGGTGGTGCTGCCCCACCTTCTCGTATGCATCCCTGGAAGATCCGCAAGTCCGGGATTTGGCGGCCTCGGATCCGCGGGCCTTCTTCGCCAGATATCCGGAGCCAGTGATCATCGACGAAGTGCAGCGAGTCCCAGGAATAACTTCGTCGGTGCAGGTTCTGGTAGACCAGGACCGCAAGCGCAAGGGGCGGTTCCTGCTGACCGGCAGCCACCAACCTGGGCTGCATCAGGCCGTGTCGCAGTCGCTCGCCGGACGGACCGCCATCCTGAATCTCATGCCGCTCTCCGTGAGCGAGGTGCTCTCGCACAAGACCGACATCGCAACAGATGCCTTGCTGTTGCGCGGATTCATGCCGGAAATTCATGATTCCGGAATGGACGCGACCCGTTATTACCGCAATTATTACAAAACGTATGTCGAACGGGATTTGCGGCAGCTGGCCCAAATTCGCAACCTGGCGGCCTTTGAACGCTTCATGACGCTTCTGGCCGGCCGGGTCGGGCAAGTGGTGAATCTGTCGGGCCTCTCCGGCGAGACCGGGGTATCCGCAACCACCCTGGCGGAATGGTTGTCGATTCTGGAAGCTTCTTTTCTGGTATTCCGGCTGCAGCCGTTCTTCTCGAACATTAGTAAGCGCACAGTTAAGTCGCCCAAACTCTATTTCACAGAGGTGGGGCTGGTTAGCTACCTGCTCGGTTTGGAGACAGAACTGCACGTTTCGCGAGATCCGCTACGCGGCAATCTGTTCGAGAATCTGGTCGTGGCCGACATCATGAAATCCCGGTTGAATCGCGGCAAGGATCCGAACCTGTTCTACCTCCGGACGGAAAAAGGGTTCGAGGTGGATTTGATCGTGCGGGAGGGACACGCCCTCAAACCCATCGAAATCAAGTCAGCGTCAACCTTCAACTGCGGCTTTCTCTCCGCCTTGAAGCGTTTCTGCGAGGCCGAATCTGATGCTGCCGAACCCCTGCTGATCTACGATGGCGAGAACTACACGGAGCGTTCTGGTGTGAAATGCGCCAATTTCCGGTCGTGGCGTTGACCTCCATATTGAACCGCCAAGATCGCCAAGGACACGGAGGAGGAGGACACGCTGTGGAAGCGGCCGTAGGTGACGGCGTAGGGCGAGCCCGAGAAGCTGAAGCCGGTGTCGCGGCCGAAAGCGTAGGTTGTGCGGTTGATCTCCATGCTGCTTTGCGTCTGCTAGTCGCGACGGGTAAACGAAAGAAAGGAACAGGCTGATCCACCTGTTTTTGGATCAAGCTCAGCCGGCAATTCAAGATCGACGCGCGGAATTACGGATGAAACCGTGCAGGAATTTTTGCGCCGGCGACACTTTTCCCCGCCGCAGGCGGCGTGGAAAGGCGGGGCGTTCCTGCCTGTCCCTTCCTACCCGTTCAGCCGTCGCCGGAAGAACCATCCGGCGGAGAGCGCAGCCAGGCAGGCAATGGCATACCAGAACGGGCGCGAGACGACGCTGACCATCTCGGCCGCGCCCTGGCGCTGCAGGCTTTGCCGGAGGTCGTCGGCCATCTGGCCGGCGGCCGACTCGGCATAGGCGCGCCCTCCCCCGCGCTCCGCCAGCTTTTCCAGAACGGCGCGCTGCGGCTCCAGGCGCGCGCCCTCGTCCTCGGGCGGCGCCACCAGGAGGCGCTTCTCGTAGGTCTCGAGCGGCACGCCGTCGCGCACGGCCTCGATCCGGAAGAGGTGCTCGCCGCGGGCCCGGAAAATCATTTCCGCGCGCCAGGTGTCGGGCGCTTCGGGGGCGGGGACCAGCGGCAGCGCCTGCACCCCCTGGGCGTCGCCCAGCGTGGCGCGCACCTGCGCCCCGGACGCGCCGACGACCTGCACGCGCGCCGAGGTCCTTCCGGCGGGCCGCAGGCGGTTGCCCTCCCAGGTCACCTGCAGGTGGCGTCCGCCATCGGTAGCGCCGGCGGCCGCGCGCGCGAGTTGCTGCCAGAAACGGCGGTAGAAGGCCGTCGCCGCCGGTGCACCGCCGGCCCACTGCCAGGTGGTGTTGGAGGCCAGCGCGTAGACCCGACCACGCCCGTAAGGCTGGGCCACCAGAACGGGTGCGCGCCCCCGGGAACAGCCGGCCTCCAGCAGCACGCGGGCGGCGGGCGATAGTTCGCCAACCGTGTTGAAGGCCGTCAAGGCGAGGTCTCCGTCGCCGCCGCGCCTGATCTCATCGATGAGGTCTTGCAGTCCGGCCACGGCGGGATCTGACGCGGCGGCGGGTGGAATCGATACTGCCGCCGTATCGCGCACCAGCGTGCTGCCGCTCCCATCCAGACGCCAGGGAATCAGCGGCGCGAGCGCCGAGGCGCCGTAGCCGCCGCCCTCGAAAGCCTCCTCGCCACCGAGCCATACCAGCCCGCCGCCCTCCGCGACATAGTCGAGCACGGCGCGCATCTCGTCAGCCGTCCAGAGCTCGGCCGGGAAGGCGCCCAGGATCAGGCAGTCGAAACGCCGCAGAGCGCCAGGCGTCACGGGGAGGCCGCTGTCGAGCCCGGCGGTGTCGGCGCCCTCGGGCGCCTGCACGGTGTAGCGTTCGCCGCCCGTGAGGTAAAGTGCGATAAATGTAAGCGCCGGATCCGTGCCCAGTGCCTGGCGCATGCGCTTCAAGTCGGCTCCCAGGCGGCGCGTGAAGTAGAGGATGTCGAGCGACGCGGCGCGCGCCTCGACACGCAGGGTGCGGCGGTTGTTGAGATCGGAGAGCTCGTCTGCGCCGGACGCCAGCTCGACGCGAAAGAGGTGGATACCCTCCTCGGTACAGGTGGCCCGGAAGCCCACGGTGGCCCGGCCGTTGCTGAGATCGGCCTGCCGCGTCTCCAGCAGTGTCTCGCTGCCGTCCGGTCGCCGGCACCAGAGACGCACGTCGCGCGCGGCGAGCGTCTCGCGGAATCCGGGCGTCTGGTGGCCGTGTGCGCGGAGCACGGCCTGGAGTTCGAAAGTCGTGTGGCGCTCAACCGCGGACGAACCGTCGAGAGATTCGACCGCCGTGTCGCGCCAGGAGCCGGGATCGGTTCCGATGACGCAGGCAATTAGCGGGACGCGCGGCATCCGCGGCGGTTCGGGCGGCTCGTCGCCACCATCGGTCAGAAGCACGATGGCGTCGGCATCACCGGCCTCGTCGGCAGCGGCCAGCAGCGCCGCGCCGAGATCCGTGCCGCGCCCGCGGTCGGCGGGCGGCGTCTCCGTCTTCCAGACACGTTCGGCGAACGACCAGACCGCAAGGTCGGCCACGCCTTCCAGCCGGTCGGCCAGCGTGCGGCGCAGGGCGTCGGCGCGGCTCTCGCGCGAGGCGTGGCCGTCGTCGTGGACTGACATGGATTCGGAACGGTCGACCAGCACCAGCACGCGGCGCCGCGGGCCGGCGGCCGGCCGCCGGGTGTAGGCGGGATCGAGAATCGCCAGCAGCAGCAGCAGGACGGTGAGACTGCGGGCCGCGACCACGGGCGCGGCGCGCCGGCGGCCGAAGCGCCGCGCGAGCTGCCGCGCCTGCGCCAGCACCCCCGCTGCCAGCAGCAGCATGACGCCCGCCAGCGCCAACGGCGCCAGGGCCGGTCGCCAGACGAGAGCGGGCATGAAGGCGGCGGAAAACATGCCGGACTATCCGTTCAGGCAGTCCGGGGCGTGGTGGCGCAGCCAGTCGCGGACGCTCTCCATGGGGATGCCGACGATGTTGGTGTAGGAGCCCTCGTAGCTTGCGATCAGCAGCTCGCCGTGCTCGTCGATGTCGTAGGCGCCGGCACGGTCCAGGGTCGTGGTGCGGTCGAGGTAGGCGGTGATCGTCGCTGCGTCGAGCGTGCGGAAGCGGACGCGCGAGGCCTCGATGCGCAGCGCCGGTTCCGCGTCGCCGGGCCGCGAGAAGGCCACGGCCGTGAACACGGTCTGCGTGCGGCCCGAGAAGTCGCGCAGGAAACGGGCGGCCTCGGCGATGTCGGCCGGCTTGCCGATGAGGCGGCCATCGAACCAGACGAGCGTGTCGGCCGTGACGATCACCGCATCGGGCCGCCGCGCGCGGCAGGCCGCATGCTTGGCGCGGGCGTTGTGCACGACGGTGCCGACAGGGTCGGCGGGGTCGTGGATCTCCTCCGTGTCGACGTGGAGGATATCGAAGCGCAAACCGGCCTCGCGGAAAAGGCGCTGCCGCCGCGGCGAGGCGGAGCCGAGCACCAGCGACGCCGCGGCCGTGACGGGGGCCGGGGGCGGCAGGACGTGCAGGCGCCCCCCCTGCCAGCGGACGCCGACCTTGCCGGCCGCGGCCAGCCGCTGGACGAGCGGGCGCAGCGCGTCCGGGGCGGCGGCGAAACCGAAGGTGCGGGCCAGCGCAGCGAGGTCGGCGGGATGGCGGCACGCCAGCGCAGCCAGCGCGTCGGCCTGTTCCGTGCCGGCGGGAGGCCAGGGCGGCAGCCGGGTCGGGGTATCGGGCAGCTCCGCTGCGGGTGTGAAGCGGCGCGCCAGCTCGCGGAGGCGCTCCGGCGCGACCGCGGCGGCCGCCGGGTCGGCCGGCGGACGCGCCAGGACATTGATCTGGACGTGGTCGGGCGCGAAACCGCGCAGCCGCGCGGCGATGCGGTCGGCCGCCTCGTCGGAGTCGTTGAAGCCCCGCAGGATGAATACCTCGGCGATCAGCACGCCGGCATAGGCGTCGCGGAACAGCCGGTAGCCTTCGAGGATGGCTTCGAAGTCGAGGTCCGCGTGCGGACGGACCATCTGCCGGAAGGAGGGCGCGTCCCAACTGTGCAGCGAGACCTTGACCACGTCCGCGCGCGCGGCGTCGCGGCGCACCGCCGCATCGGTGAAGAGCGTGCCGTTGGAGAGGAGCAGCGAGCGGAAGGGGGTGTTCTCGCGGATCCAGTCCAGGACGCGCCCGAAGTCCGGGTGCAGGGTCGGCTCGCCGCTGCCCGAGAGGGTAATGAAGTCGGCCGTCGCGCCGGTCTGCCGCCAGGCATCGAGCTCGGCCAGCACCGACGCGACGGGAACATCGGCCTGGCGCTGGACGGAGGTGGCCGGCGTGGGTCCGAGCTGGCAGAAGCGGCAGTCGAGCGTGCAGCGCTTGCGTCCGCCGGTCTGCAGGTCGACGCCGAGGGAGCGGCCGAAGCGCCGCGAACTGACCGGGCCGAAAAGATGGCGGTAGGCGGCCATGGGCGGGTCAGCCGTGCGACAGCTCGTCGAGGCGGATATCGGGGCCGAAGACCAGCAGGCGGTCGCTATCCAGTATCTGCTCGTTGCCCGTCGCGATGATCACCTTGCGCGGCAGGCGCGGATCGTCGGCCTCGCGGCGGATGGCCAGCACGGTGACGCCGAACTGCTGCCGGACGTTGCCCTCGACCAGCGTCTTGCCGACAAGTCCGTCGGGCGGCGTGACCTCGGCCACGCTGACGCCGTCCGTGATTTCGAAGAGGTCGATCGGGCTGCGCGAGAGCAGCGAGCGGGCGAGGCGCTGGGCGCGGTCGCGGTCGGGGTAGACGACGATGTCGGCGCCCACGCGCTTGAGCACCTTGCCGTGGAGGTCGGAGACCGCCTTGGCCACGACGGTCGGGATGCCCAGATCCTTGCAGTTGACCGTCGCCATGATGCTGCCCTCCATGTTGTTGCCGATGCAGATCACGACGACGTCGCACGCGCCGAACCCGGCCTCCTTGAGCGTGCGCGCGCTGGTCGCGTCACCCTGCACGGCCTTGGTCACGAAATCCGCGGCGTTCTGCACCTTCTCATGGGAGGTGTCCAGCAGGAGCACCTCCGCGCCCTTCTCGACCAGACTCTCGATCAGGGCCTGGCCGAAGCGTCCCGAACCGATGATGCCAATGCGTTTCATCCGACGACAACCTCCTCTTCCGGGAAGTGAATGTGATCGCTCCTGCCGGCCGAGCCGACGATCAGCACCATGGTCAGGGGCCCCAGGCGCCCGATGAACATGGTCATGGCGATGAGCAGCCGCCCGGCCAGCGAGAGATGCGGGGTGTAGTCCAGCGAGAAACCCACGGTGCCGAAGGCCGACATCGTCTCGAACAGCAGCGGCAGGGCCGCGCTGCCGCCGGCGGGCGGATTTTCGACCAGCAGCAGCAGGGCGGACATGGTGGTCACAAGCCCCATGCCCAGCAGAAAGACGACTATCGACTCGCGGACGATGGTTTCGGGAATGGAGCGCACCCCGTAACGCGTGGCGTGATGGCCCCGGATCATGGCGATCACCGTTAGGACGAGCACCAGGAAGGTGGTGGTCTTGATGCCGCCCGCCGTGGAGCCCGGTGAGCCGCCGATGAACATCAGGGCCATCGTGAGCACACGCGAAGGTTCGCTTAAGCCGCCCATGGGAACGACATTGAAGCCCGCCGTGCGCGCGCTGACGGAATGGAAGAGAGCCCCCAGGAGCTTCTCGCTCACTGGCAGACCCGCGAAGGCCCGGTTCCATTCCAGCGCCCCGCAGAGCAGCATGCCGGCGAGAATCAGCCCGAAGGAAGTTTGCAGGACCATGCGGCTGTGGGCCGTCACACGCCCGCGCCGGAACCGGTCGCGCATCCAGAACCTGAACTGGCTGACATTGTGCAGCACAAGAAACCCGAGCCCGCCGAGGACGATCAGCAGGGTGATGGTGGTCAGGTAGACGGCGTCGTGCCGCAGGGAGACCAGGTTGTCCGTAAGCGGCGAGAAGCCCGCGTTGCAGAAGGCGCTGACGGCATGGAAGCCGCCGAGACCGATGGCGCGCCACGGCGCACAGCCGGCCGTCCAGTGGCGCCAGGCCAGCACTGCCGTCCCTAGGCCCTCGATGACGAGGGCGAAGGCGATCGTGCTCCGCAGCAGGGCGAGCAGCCGGACCGACTGCTCCTCGCCGATGGAGGCGGCCAGCACAGACTCGCTGCGCACACTCATGCGCCGCCCGAGCATGATCAGCAGGAAGGTGGCCACCGTCATGATGCCCACCCCGCCGACCTGGATCAGCGACAGGATGACCACCTGGCCGAACGTCGAGAAGACGGCTCCGATGTCGACGACGCTCAGGCCCGTCACGCAGGTGGCGCTGGTGGAAGTGAAGAGGGCCACGTCGGGCGGCACGGGAACGCCGCTGGCGCTGGAGACGGGCAGCCACAGCAGCAGGGCGCCGGCCAGGATCGTGGCCAGGAAGGCGCCGACAAGGATGCTCTGCGGCCGGGCGGAACGGCTTTTCTGCCGGATATGGTCCCTCAGGCGTTTCATGCTTCACGGCCTGCCGCGTCCGGCCATGGGAGGCGCAGAGTCGCAGTGCCATGCGGGATAGTGTATCGGTTTCAAGGTGGCTGGGGAATGAAAATCGGGGGAAAAATCGGAAAAATCGGGCCGTACAACACGATGGACAAACCGATGCAGGTGGGCTATACTAATGCCCTTTTGCTTCCCCGTGTGGGGTTGCGATGCCTTGGAGATGTTGGCTTGCCGGGCCGATCTTGGCTGACTGCCCTGCGGGCGACGCGCATCTCCGGGGAACAGACGGTGCCCGCGCACCGTCGCCTAGGAACAAGAAACCATGCCCAAACAGAAGACCAAGCGTGCCGCCACCAAGCGGCTTAAAATGTCGGCCACGGGAAAGATAATGCGCACGAGCGGCGGCAAGGCCCATCTGAACGCCTGCAAGTCGCGCAAGCGCAAGCGCAATCTCCGTGGCATGACCGTCGT
>CAYPJN010000010.1:0-17443 GCA_964411055.1 uncultured Lentisphaerales bacterium
CTCGGTGCCGCAGCACTGGAAGAGGCGCGGACGCGGCTGGGCGGGGTCGGCGGCGAGCCGGCGCGCGAGGAACATCAGGTCGTTCGGGGTGCCGGCCGGCGAGCCGCCGTAGATCAGCTCCATCTCGCCGATGCGCTCGCCGCGATCCCAGCGCGACGCCATGTCGAGCGCGCCCGAGAGGCTGGCGGCCGCCGCATAGCGCCCGGGATACTTGAGCGCCAGCTTGAAGGCGCCGTAGCCGCCCATCGAGAGCCCGGCCACGAAGGTCTCCTCGCGCCGGTCGGAGATGTGGAAGAGACCGCGGGCGATGGCCGGCAGTTCGTCCGCGATGAACCGCTCGTAGGGCAGTCCCTGGTGCATGTCGGTGTAGAAGCTGCGGTGGACGTTCGGCATGAGGATTGCCAGGTCGAGGCCGTCGGCATACCGCTCGATGCTCGTCCGGCGCTGCCAGATCGAGTGGTCGTCCGAGAGGCCGTGCAGCAGCCAGAGCACGGGCAGGGCGGGACGGGACGGCTTCTGGGGCAGGAGCACGTCCATCGTGCATTGCATGCCCAGGATCTCGGAGAAGAAATGCGTGTGCAGCAGCGCCATGAGCGGCATCCTTTCGCCCCGCGAACCGGCGGGGCCTGGCAGACGACACTTTGCGAAAAAGCTGCGGACCTGTCAAGCGGCTGAAAATGCGTGAAAATGTTCCCGTTGACAAAACAGGCGGGATTGTGTATCAGGTCAACATCCATGGGTGCTGCCTCCGGGCAGAATCATGCTATGGCGGGCGACGGCTTCCGGGTCTTTCGGCCGGCGCCAAGCTTGGGTTACGGAGGTGCCATGATATTCCTGCGTGAAGACAGTATCGCGCGCGTATGCGTCGCCGCCATTCTGGCTTGCCTGCCGGCGGGCGGCCGCGCCGCCCCCGTCACGGTCGCGAGCGAGTCCTTCAACAGCCTGGCCACCGCCGCGGACGCCACGCTCCCCGCGCCATGGAAGACCGATGCCGCCAGCACGCTCTCGGCGGAGACGGCGCGCCGGCCGGGCGATCCCGCCAACGCCACCAACGCGACCACGAAAAGCTTCACGGGGACGACCATGGGCACGACCACCGGCGGCATCTACAACTTCGGCAGCAACGCGGCCGACCGCGCCGTGGGATGGCTGGCCACCGGCAGCGGCTACAAGAACTGCAACCTCTATTTCCCGTATGTCCACCAGGAGCCGGAGAGCATCGGCTATTTCCGCGTCTCGTATGGCGGGCGTAAGTTCCGGCACGGGAGCAACGAGGCCGGCTTCGCGCTGCGCCTCTTCTACGCGACCAACGACACCGCATGGACCGAGGTGCCCGCCGGGATGCTGGTGTGGGAGGGCGGCAGCGCGCCTCCCGATCAGGAGGTGCTGGTCAAGCTTGTGACCAACGTGCTGGTCAACCAGCCGCTGGAACCGGGAGAGACGATCTGCTTCGCCTGGAACTACTGCGTCGCTTCCGGCACCACGACCACCTCCGCGCAGGGCCTGGGTGTCGACGACGTGGTCATCACCGCCCATCCGCCGCTGGCGAATCCGCCGACGGTGCATGTCTCGGCGCCGTCGCTTTCGGGCTTCTACACGCTCGTGGGGACGCCTTCGGCCGCACGGAGCTTCACGCTGACGGGCAGCAACCTGACGGATGCGGTGACGCTGACGGCGCCGCAGGGATTCGAGATCTCCTGGAACGGGAGCGTCTTCGCCCCCTGCCTAACCAATCACAACGCGGGCGTCATCGCGGCCACCAACGTTCATGTGCGGTTGGCTGCAGCTACGTCGCCGGCCGCCGTAGCGGGCAACCTGCTGGTCGCCGGGGGCGGCCTGCTGCTTCCGGTGCAGGTGGCGCTCTCCGGCACGGTGGAACGCGATCGCTCGCACCTGGTCTTCTGCGAGGATTTCGAAAAGGGCGCCAAGACGAGCTATGCCGTCGGAGAGGTCGAAGCCACCGGGGGCCGCTGGCAGTTCGATAACGCGCTGATCGGCGACGACGCGTCCGACCAGCGCCACGGCGGCGCCTCCGCGCGTGTCCGCGGCAGTGGCGGCATGCTGACCATGCTCTTCGACAAGACCAATGGCGTGGGGGAGGTCAGCCTCTTCCATGGACTATACGGCAGCGACAGCGGCGCCGGCGTCACCTGGACCCTGGCTGTCTCGCGCGATGGCGGCGCCTCCTGGGACGCCTTCGTCTCCGACGCGCAGACAACGTCGGCGGAGTGGCGCGAAGCCGTTTTCACGAACGTCAACGTGGCCGGCGCCGTGCGCCTGAAGCTCACGGTCTCCGGGGGAACCGACGAGAAGCGCGTCAACATCGACGACCTGGCCATGAGCGACTACGTGGCGCCGGCGCTCGCCGCCGCACCGTCCGAACTCGAAACCTTTGCCGCGCGCCTTGGCGCGCCCTCTGCGCCCCAGGGCTTCGTTGTTTCGGGAATGAACCTGAGCAATCTGGTCACGGTCGCGGCCCCCGGCGGGTATGTTGTCGCACTCCAGTCCGACTGCGGATATGACGCGGCGCTCACACTGGCTCCCGCGGACGGAGAGGTTCCGGAAACCAACCTGTATGTGCGCCTGACGGGGGCGGCGGCCGGCACTTTCGACGGCAGCGTTGTAGTTTCCAGCCCGGGCGCCGCGAGCGTGACGGTGGCGGTCACGGGAGCGGTGCTCGCCAATCTGCCGCCGGCCATCGCCGGCCTCCCCGCCACGACCAACGTGCTCGCGGGACAGCCCCTTTATCTGGCCATGCTGGCGACGGACTCAGACGGCGCTGTCGCGCAGTTGGAGGCCGTCAGCGGGACGATCCCCGGCGCCGCCGGCCTGCTGGACACGCAGCCAGACGCGAACGGGCTGGAGGGTCTGTGGTCGTGGACGCCGCCGCTGGCGGGCCTCTTCGGCGTGGAGTTCATCGCCACGGACAACGAGGGCGGCTGCGCCACGCAGGGCGTCGCGATTGCCGTCGCGCCGCAGTGGTGGATTCCTGTCACACCGGGGCGGACGCATGGCGAGGACTTCGACACCATGGATGACGGGCTCTCGGCCGCCGCCAAGCTGCCGGCAGGCTGGAAAGCCGGCTTGTCGGATGCGGCGGACGCGGTTGGCTGCTTTGCGGACGCGGCCACGGCCACCGACCTATGCGGCGGCAACAACCTGCCGTCCACCGCCGGTATCTACAATTTCGGCGCCGGCGATCCGGCGACGGCGCCCGACAGGTCGGTTGGCTTCCTCTGCAAGGGCGAGGACATCAAGTCGGGCAGCCTGATGGCGCGGCTGGTCAACGTCTCCCGCGACATCATTCCCGCCATAGACGTGGCCTTCGATGTCGAGAAGTACCGCATGGGCACGAACCCGGCAGGCTTCGCCGTCGAGCTGCTTACCTCGCCTGACGGCGCGCAATGGACGCCGGCCTGCGAGCCTTTACGCGTCGTCTTTACCGCCGACGACATCACGGCGGGATATGATGCCGCGCCGGGCGCGGTCGTCCACTGTGCCGGGCGGCTCGGGCCGCTGCGGTTCCTGCCCGGAACCTCGCTCTTCCTGGCCTGGCACTACCGGGTCGCCGCCGGCACGGTAACGACCTATGCGCAGGCCCTCGGCCTCGACAACATCGAGATCCGGCCCCATGGCCCGCCGCAGACGCTGCTGATTCTGCGTTGACACGGCTCGCGCGAGAAAACCGTGGCGCGGGACGTATCGGACCGCGTGTGCCGATCCGTGCCGGCCGTCCGGGACGTCCGGCCCCACTGCGCGCCCCGACGCGCGGTTCGCTGGGGACAGCTCGTCTGCTCATTCTGGTGCAGTGACCGCGTCTTCGCGGCCGGACGCCGGTGGCGTTGCGGCCGCCTGCTCCAGCAGGCTCCGGGCGCGGGCGTGGTAGGCGTGTTTCATGTCGTCCGTGACGACGCGCCAGTGTAGGAAATGGCGGCGGATGCGACGCACCAGCGGCGCGTTGAGCCGCAGCCAGGCCTCGCGCGCGCCGGTCTGGCGCTGCAGCCGCATGCGGGCAAGGTATTCGCCGGTCGCGGCATCCGCGGCCAGTTCGATCACGATACGCTGCGACACGCCGAGGTCGAAGGGCTTAAGCCACACCAGAACATCGAGTGCCGGAACCGGGGCGCCGTCCGCCAGTTCGTCGCCGCGGGCGATCACCAGCCTGGGTTCCGCCGCGAAAAAGGGTCCCGCGCTGCCCTCGCCGTGGTTGACGAAATAGGCGTGGAAGAAGCCCAGCACGGCGATGCGGTCGAAATGCGTGAACGTGAAGGGCAGGTCGAAGGCCAGCTCGTCGTTCTCCGTCGCGGGCAGCTTCCAGCCGGCGTTGTCGGCCGGCTTGGCGATCTGCATGGCCGAACGCGCCGGGAAGTAGGTCGAGGCGAGCGTCGCGGCGGCGATCGCCAGCGAGGCGTAGATCGTGGAGATCGAGGTGAAGTTCATGTTCAGGCCGCCGGTCCAGTCCAACGCCGTGAGGATGCGGCCCGTACCCTGGCTGAGGATGTAGCCCAGCACGGCGCCGACGACGGAATAGACGAGCGCCTCCGCCACGAACATGAAGAAGACATAACGCGGCGCGATGCCGACGGCGTTGTAGACAAAGATCTCGTCGCGCCGCTCGTAGACCGAGCCTTTCATGGTGTTGAGCACCGTCAGGGCGGCGATCACCAGCGGGATCAGCAGGTCGGCCAGGCCGGCCAGCGACGCCCGGCGCGCCCGTTGTCCGAGGTAGGCCGTGCCGTCGAGCCCGTAGCAGGTCTGCCGCCCCGTCTGCTCGAGATAGCGGGCAACCTCGCGCCGGGCTTCAACGAATCCGGTGTTCCCCATGTCCACGGCCACGGAGAGCGTCCGCATCTCGCCGGCGGTCTGCACGGGAAATCCGCCCGCCAAACCCAGGATGATCCGGGCGGCGGGCAGACGCGGGTCGTCGCGTTCCGCCAGCAGGCTGTTCCCGCTGAGTTGCGGGCTGACGACGGCCTCGGCGTCGAATGGCAGCAGGGTGTCGCCGTCCAGGTCGCGCGCCTGTTCCAGCGACTCCGCGTCGAAGACGCCATGCACCTCGAACGTCACGCCGTTGATCTTCACCAGCCGTCCCCCGGCATCGACCGCCGCGGGCGCGAGGCCGAGTGTCCCGGCCATGTCGTCGGACAGGATCACCGGATAGGGTCCCGCCGTGCGTTGCGCCTGCGCCGCGGTGAACCAGCCGTTGGTCGTCAGCAGCCGGATGGCGCCCTGCATCGGCTCGGTGGCGCGGAAGAGCAGCGCCGACTTGGCGGTCAGGCGCCGGGCGTCCGGCCCCTCGCCGTGTACGACATCCAGATCCTGGCCCGCCGTCGATCCCCGGATGTAGCGGCCGACCAGGGCGATCCGCTCGTTGACGGCGAAGGCGCCGCCATAGCGGCCGTCGAGGGCCGCGATCTCCCCGGCGCTGATGGGCATGAAGCGGGGTTCCCGCAACAGCAGCCCCTGGTAGGGCGCCTTGCCGAGGGCGCGCTCCTTCTCGACGATGCGGCTGCGCACCGAGGTGAAGCAGATCATCACGAAGGTCAGCAGCACCAGTGTGGCGCAGGTCAGGCCGGTGCGGACCTTGCGCTTGTGCATGTTGTTGAGGCCCAGCATGAAGGCCGTCAGCATGACCCCCGCCTTGTTGACCTCCGCGCCCCTGACCGCGCCCTGCGCCCGCCGCAGCGCGTCGAGGTTCTCCTTGAACTTGGACGAGAGCACCAGGGTGATGCCGGCGGAGATCAGGATGATGACGAAGCCGAGCAGGATCATCATCGACGAGCGGATCATCTGGAAGGCCGGGTGCAGCAGACGCAGCAGCAGGAAGACCGCCAGGAAGACGAGGCCCTGCGCGGCGAGTTGCCGGCGGATGTCGGTGAAACCGAAGACCAGCTTCTCGAAGAAGAAGATGAACGGCACCAGCAGGCCCATGTACCATAGGATGCCCCAGACGGCCTCGGAGATGGTGCCACGGATGACCGGGTGGTTGAGAATCTGGTAGGCGGCCGCCTGGCGGTAGTCGGCGAGGCGCTCCAGCAGGCGGCGGCCGGGCCGCGCGGCCGCGTCCAAAGCCTCCCGGCTGCGCGCATGGAAGCGCGCGGTCATCTCGTCCGCCATGCCGAACGCGTGCTGCAGCGCGAGCCGTTTCCCGGCCAGCAGGGACATGGAGGCGGCGGCCTCGGCGACCAGGTCGCGCAGCACGGGCGTGTCCTGCGCGAGATAGCCCGGGCCGTCGATCTCCTGGTCCGGATCCGGGACATGGGTGGGATCGCGCGTGCCCAGGCAGAAGGCGCGCGTGGCGGCCACCTGCTCGTTGTCGGGGGCGCCGGCCTTGAGGGTCACGAAGAATCGCGCCCGGGGATCTACGAACTCCAGGAAGCCGGAGCCCGCGGTGAACGAGGCCTTGCTGGCGAACGGGGCCAGGCCTTTCACCTTGAGGAGCTCCACGCCCGTGAAGTTGCGCATCGACTGCGGATTGACCCGGTTGAGCAGCGCCACGGGGCTGCCGCGGAAGAGGATCAGGTTGGCGGGCAGTCCCTCGTAGTTGATCTCGCGCGAGTTGTAGATGTTCTGCGCGGCCATGCCGCTGTCCTTGTAGTGCGTGATGCGGCCGTCGGCCGCGAAGAGGGCGGCCTCGACCGGCGCGAAGTTGTTCCATTTCGGGAACGGCACCGTCAGCATGGCCTTCTCGTAGCGCCCGTAGGGATCGGTGAAGAACAGGTTCTTGTTCTGGTAGCCGCCCGTTGGCGTGTCCACGCCGCTCTCCTCCTGGCGGCAGACCAGGGCGCCCTCGACGGGGAAGTTGGGCACCACGGCGTTGCCGACGCCGGCGGCGTAGACCGAGCCGCGCAGCGCGTAGGTGTTGTAGTAGTTGCGCTGCAGGGGCCGGAAGACCCCCTGCCCGTACGCCGCGGCGAGCGCGGCCTCGCCCATCACCTGCATGGAGGCGGCGAGGCTGGCCAGGTTGGTCATCGCGGGCGGCGGCAGCGGCGACATGAACACGCGGTAGTCGTTGCGCGGCGAGATGACCGCGAACCCGGGATGCGAGAGGATGGACCAGGGAAACGCGAAGAGCGGCATGCCCGCGAGGCTCGTGGCCATCTGGTTGCCGTGCCGGGCGCCGCGGAAGTCGATCGCGACCCGGTCCTGGAGATCCAGCGTGAAGACGGCATCCTGCAGCAGGCGCAGGAAGGCGTTGGCCGCCTCGGCGTAGGGGATGTTGGAGCCGCCTCCCGAGAAGCTGATGGTCTCGCGCTCCTGCGGTTCGGTCGTCGGACAGAGGGCGGGCGAGAGCAGCATCAGCTCGCCGTAGCCTCCCAGCAGGGTGTTCAGGGCGAGTTCCTGGCGCAGGCGCCGGGCGCGCGTCTCGTGGAAGGCGCGCAGGTGCGCGAACCGCGCGCGCAGGGCGGCGCGCAGGTCGAAGGGCTCGATGTCGCCGCGTTCGAGGTAGCGCGACAGCGGCAGCGCCGACAGCGTGTTGAGGCGGTCGTGGCGCCGCTTGGCCGCGAGGAACTCGCGGTAGGGCGCGCCCGTCAGGTCGTCCGGGTGGCGCTCGAAACGGATCTGCGCCTGCAGCAGCGTCTCGGCGGCGTCGAAGACGCGACGGCGCAGGAGCAGCCGGAACTGGTCGTGGAAGAGGTCGCGCGCCGTCTCCGGCAGGGGGCGCAGGAGGGCGTCGCTGGCGGCGGGCTCGCGGGCGAAGCGCTCGTCTTCCAGGCAGGTCGCGATGGCGTTGACCGCGTCGAGGCGGACGCTGTTTTCGCGCGCCGCGTCCTCGATCCGCGCCCGCTGCGTCGCCGACTCGCCGGCTATGCCCAGGGTGGCTAGCAGCGTGTCGAGGCTGTCCTGCGCCATGTAGTCGCCGCCGGTGGCCACGAAGACGACGTCGCGCTGCAGGTGCGCGCGGTGCGGCGCCAGGCCTTCGAGCAGGCGCAGTTGCAGCGCCACCTGGAGCGCCTGCAGCGAGCCGTGGTTCAGGTCCGGCAGCACCGTGAAGCCGTCGTAGGACACGCCCACGACCATTGCCCGCCGCGACGCGCCGCCCGGGGCGCGCATCACGCCGATCAGGTTGCGTGTGGCGAACGACTGGTAGGCGGCCTGCACGTCGAGCCGCACGCGCCGTCCGGCATAGTCGAAAATGGCGCGGTCCGCGACCAGCCGGACATAGTTCAGCGGATACGTCAGCCGCAGTTCCGCAAGCCGCGGCCAGGGCATCTGGTCGAGACCGTCGGCATGCGACACTATCATCGCCCGGAAGCCCAGTTCGCAATAGCGGGCGGGATTCAGCTCCAGTTCCTTGAACAGCGGGCGGGCGAGGTCGACGAGCGCGATCTTGTCGTGAAAGTCCACGCCTTCGCGGATGCTCTCCGGCGTCACCAGCAGCAGTTCGCCCTCGAGGCCCTCCGGCGGCGTCACGTGCGGCTGCACGTGGTTGGGCGGCGCGGACCAGAGCGTCAGGTTCACCTGAGCACCGTCGACGGTCAGGACCGCGTTCGTGGTGCAGGGATGCACGGTGTCGAGCTCCTGCTCCATCACCTCCAGGCCCGCCCGCCGGTAGCGGTCGGCGATCAGCGCGGCCAGGGCGGCGTGCCCCGGCTGACCCGGCGACCGCGATCCCAGCGCCTCGATCTCGTCGAGGGTGCGGCGCACGGCCTCCGGCGCCAGCGCCTGCCGCATGACGGAGCGGTCCTGGCCGCGTTCGGCCGCCGCCGCCGGGATCTGGCGCGCGGGCCGGAAGATCCAGGCGAACGCCGCCATGGCCGCCAGCGAGGCCAGGCCAAAGGCGGCCGCGCCGGCCGCCGACCCGGTCCAAGCGCGTCTGGATGCCGGTTTCTGCTTCATGGGATCGCCCGGTAGATGTTCGTGGAGCCGTGGGTCACGCTGAAACTGTTGACCACCGCGAAGATGAGCAGCGCGGTCAGGGCGCCGAGGAAGACGCCGGCGAAGAAGGGCTGCAACCTGTGGCGCACCGCCGTGGCGCCGCCGATCTTGAGCACCAGGCCGCGGATCGCCCAGGCCACCAGCAGGCTGCCCCAGTTGGCGCCGGAGTTCATGGGCGAGCTGCCCACGATAAAGCCGATCGGGTGGAACCAGAAGCCGGCGAAGAACTGCCGGAGCAGCGTCAGCACCATGGTTATCGCGCCCCAGAGCAGGGCCGTCCGCCGCCCCCAGTCCACCGCGCCGACCTCGGTGCCGCCCGTCTGGCGGAGCCAGGCGGACGTCGCCGTGCCCAGGTACACCCGGTACTTGGCCATGAACCAGTCCAGCCCGTTGAAGGCCCACTGGAAGCGGATGTTGTCGCCCCCGTAGGCATAGGCGTTGGAGAGGAAGACCCATCCGCCGATCAGCAGCCCGCCCAGCGCGCCGATCAGGCACGTGCCGAGCAGGTGGCGCGGCTGGACGCCCATGCGCTTGCCGACCTGGATCAGCTCGAACTGCGTCCCCGGAATCAGGAAGAAGACCGTCACCGTCAGGAACCCCGAGAGAATCAGGGCCACCATCATGCCTTCCGCGCCGAAGACGGCGATGCCCCCGCAGGCCGATACCAGCAGCATCGCGTTGTAGGGGGTGAAATAGCCGAAGGGCATGCCGCACTCCGCGCGCAGCTTGGAGGTCACGAAGCCCAGCAGGACCATGAAGCAGAAATAGACCATCATGCTCATGGCCGAGGCGTTAACCGCGCGCGCCCAGGCCAGCACGCCGAGGTGGCAGCCCGCCAGCAGCAGCAGCGCCGCGCGGTGCGAGAGCACCTCGCCCTCCCCGCGCGCCTCGCCCCGCGCCGCGGACTTCAGCACGCCCCAGAGATACTTGCGCGACAGGACGATCACGATCAGGAAATAGCCCAGGTAGGCGCCGATCGTCTGCTCGTCGCGCCAGGGATAGCCGGTGTTGACCTTGAGGTCGGTCACGTAGCCGATCAGGTAGACCGACCGGGCGATCCAGAAGCCGATCACAAAGCTGATCAGCACGTTGAGCTCGAAGAACACGGCGATGCTGACGATGAAGGCGCTGACGACGAAATTGACGTTGAACATCCCGCCCCAGACGGGATTCTGGAAATAGGGCCCCAGCGCCACGTCGATCGTCAGGTCCGGCACCCGCGGGTTGTAGGCATGCCAGCCCTTCAGCAGCCCCCAGGCCAGCGCGACCGCGAAACCCGCCCACATCTGGCGGTTGCGCCAGATCGCCGGCAGGGCATGGCGCTCGTCCGGATCCTCGGCGCCGATGAGCAGCAGCGGAATGCGCGTGTTCGGCAGCGGGTAGCGCTCGACCTCGGCCCACCGCCGGCGCATGATGATGTTGACGGCGAGGAAGGCGCCGCACAGCAGCAGCACGTAGGCCGACCACACCGCCGCCGGGCGCATCCACTCCCGCAACGGGATGTGGCCCTTGAGCAGATAGAGGAGCCCGGCGGCACTCCAGAGCCGGTCCGGCTCGATCACCACGCCCGCCGGGCGCAAATCTTCGGGCAGCGCCTCGTATTCCGACTGCAGCATCCGCTTGCGTCCGCGGAACGCGCCCTCCAGCGCCAGGACGCTCATCAGCTTCGGATCGGCAAAGACCACCTCGCCGCGTCCCCGCAGCCCGAACTCGATGCGCACCTGCTCACGGCAGCGCTCCGCCAGGGAAACGCCGTAGACGCCCAGGCGCTCGAAGCCCAGCTTGTGCAAGAAGCTGCGCCGGTCGGCCCGGTGCGACGTGAAAACCTCGTTAAAGGTCGGAGAATCGTCCACATGGACACGGCAGAAGACGGCGCTCTCCGTCTCCATGCCCGCCGTGCGCGCCAGGATGCTCAGGAGATGGGGGTTGCCGGGGTCGGCCGGCCCGCCGCCGCGCATCGGCAGCACGACGGAGAGGGAGCTGACCGCCTCCGGCGTGCTGTTCGAGAGCCGCGGCAGCAGGGCGCGCCGGCCCTCCTCGTATTCCACCTCGCTCCAGACGGGCGGCGCGCCGCGCGCCTCCATGGAGCCCGGCGCGAGGCGCCCCGACAGCAGGTTGGGGCCGTGCGGCCAAAGATTGTCGTTGAAGGCGTCGAGGTAGTCGAATCCCGCCGTGCGCAAGGGCACCGAGACGAGGCCCAGGAAGCGGTGCCAGAAACCCTGGGTCATGAGCGGCACCGCGATGAACATGGCGAAGACCACGCACAGCGTCTCCGCCCGTGTGAGGATGCGCTTCTTGAAGAGGGCGAAGAGGCCGCCGCCCAGCAGGACGAGCAGCAGCAGCACCGCCGTGGCGGGTACCGGCAGGACCTGCTCCGGGCTCTGGTTGTTCTCGCAGATGTACACCATCGAGTACTGGGTGTAGATGCCCGCGAGCAGCATGCCGAAGAGGCTGGCCATCAGGGAACGCGGTGTGAGGCCGGGCGCCGCCGCGCCCTTACGGCGGCCAGCCCTTGAGCGGCCATTTTCCGTGTTCTGCTGCATTTGGAAGACGCAGAATACCGCCATTCCGCTGCGTCGTCAAGGGCGCGGCTGGAACCCCGTATACCCCCGTATACCCTTGTAATCGGCGTTTCACCTTTATCCCGGCAGGTGTTATAATAGCCGCTTTGCCCGAAGGCAGGGAGTCATCCATGTCACACAATCTGACTGTCACGCGCGAGCAGGTTCTCGAGTTCCATCTGGGCGGCAAGGTCCGTCTCGGATTGCCCCGGCCGGTCCGGTCGCAGCGCGACCTCTGCCTGGCCTACACGCCCGGCGTCGCGCAGGCCGTCAAGGAACTGGCGGCCTTCCCCGAGAAGTCGTTCGACTACACCTCGCGGGCCAACCTGGTGGCGGTGGTCTCGGACGGCACGGCGATCCTCGGGCTGGGCGACCTGGGCGCGCTGGCCAGCGTGCCGGTGATGGAGGGCAAGGCGGTGCTCTTCAAGTCCTTCGGCGATGTCGATGCCTGGCCCGTGCCGCTGGGGCGCTGCCGCCTGGAGGGTAAGGACACCGGCAAGACCGATCCCCAGCGCGTCATCGACGCCGTCGCCGCGCTGGCGCCGATGTATGGCGGCATCAACCTCGAGGACATCGCCGCCCCCGCCTGCTTCGAGATCGAGGACCGGCTCGACGCGATTCTCGACATCCCCGTCTTCCACGACGACCAATGGGGCACGGCGGTCATCACGCTGGCCGGCGTGATGAACTATGCGCGGCTGAGCGACCGCCAGATGGGCGGGCTGCGCATCGTGATCAACGGCGCGGGGGCGGCGGGCATACGCATCGCCGACATGTGCAAGGCGGCGGGCGTCAGGGATCTGGTCATATGCGACAGCAAGGGGCCCTGCCGCGCGGACCGCACCGACCTCAACGCCCACAAGCGGCGCCACGCGGTCAGGACGTCGGCCACGACGCTGGGCGAGGCGCTGCGCGGCGCGCACGTCTTCATCGGCGTCTCGGCGGCCAACTGCGTCAAGGGCGAGGAGGTGCGCCAGATGGCCGAGTTTCCGGCGATCTTCGCGATGGCCAACCCCGATCCCGAGATCCACCCCGACGCCGTGGCGGCGGCCTTCGGCAAAGTGCCCTACGTCATGGCCACGGGACGCTCCGACTTCCCGAACCAGATCAACAACGTGCTGGGCTTCCCTTACATCTTCCGCGGCGCGCTCGACGCGCGCGCGCGGACGGTCAACGTCGCGATGAAGGTCGCCGCGGCCGAGGCCCTGGCCGCCTTGGCGCGCGAGCGCGTGCCGGAGGCCGTCAGCGCCCTCTATCCCGGCGAGACGCTGGTCTTCGGGCCCCAGTACGTGATCCCCAAGCCGTTCGACCGCCGGCTGCTGGTCAACGTCTCGCTGGCCGTGGCGCAGGCGGCGGTGGCCTCGGGCGCCGCGCCGGCCTGCGACCTGGCGGCGCTGAAGGCAGCGCTCGAGGCGCGCCGGGACAAGCCGGTCGGCCAGTAGCCGCCCTCCGCCGCTCCAGGAACCCGCCGCCATGATCATACGCGCCCATGCCTACCCCCGCGCCGCCCTCATCGGCAATCCATCGGACGGATATTTCGGCAAGACGCTGGCCTTCACCTTCGACAACTTCCGGGCCGAGACGACGCTGTTCGAGTCGCCCGAGCTCGAGATCCAGCCCAGCGCGCGCGACGGCTCGCTCTTCAAGAGCCTGGACGCCCTGGCCGACGACGTGCGGCTCTTCGGCTACTACGGCGGCATCCGCCTGATCAAGGCGGCGCTCAAGTGTTTCCACGGCTACTGCCGCGAGCAGGGCATCCAGCTCCATGACCGCAACTTCACGATCCGCTACCGCTCCGACATACCCAACCTTGTCGGCCTGGCGGGATCGAGCGCCATCATCACCTCGTGCATGCGCGCGGTGATGACCTTCTACGGGGTGCAGATCCCCAAGCCCCAGCTCGCCAACTTGATCCGCGCGGTGGAGAACCGCGAGCTGGGGATCGCCGCCGGACTCCAGGACCGGGTGGCGCAGGTCTACCAGGGGCTGATCTACATGGACTTCGACCGAGAACTGATGGAGCGCCAGGGCTTCGGCCGCTACGAGCCGCTCGATCCGGCCCTGCTGCCGCCGCTCTACATCGCCTACCGCACCGACCTCTCCGAGGGTTCGGAGGTCTTCCACAACAACATCCGCGACCGGTTCAACCGCGGCGATCCCGAGGTGGTCGAGGCCATGCGCGCGTGGGCCCGGCTCACGGACCAGGCGCGCGAGGCGCTGGAGACGCACGACCACGCGCGCCTCGGCCGGCTGATGAACGAGAACTTCGACCGGCGCGCCCGGCTCTACGCGCTGAGCGACGGCAACCTGCGCATGGTTCGCGTGGCCCGCGAAGCCGGCACCAGCGCCAAGTTCTCGGGATCCGGCGGCGCCATCGTGGGGCTCTGCCCCGACGAGGCCGTCTTCGAGCAGCTCCAGCAGCGTCTGGGCGAGATGCAGGTCGAGGTCATCCGCCCGCGGCTGGTGTAGGTAGGGCCGCCGGGCGGTCAATCGCCCGCGGGACTGAACTCGTCCTTGCCCACGCCGCAATCGGGGCAGGTCCAGTCGTCGGGTAGATCCTCGAACGCCGTGCCCGCGGCAATGCCGTTGTCGGGATCGCCCTTGGCCGGATCGTAGATGTAGCCGCAGACGTTGCACACGTACTTCTTCATCGGTCTCTCCTCGTTCCCGGCGGGGTGTTGCTAGCGCTCGCCAGCATATCCCATCTGCCGCAAGATCCAGAAATTGCCCATCCAGTTGCGCTCGATTTTGACCCACAGGTTGAGCGTCACCCCGACTCCATACTGTTCGCGGAGTTCCTGCTCGGCGGCCTCCCGCACCTGGTGCAGCGTGCGCCCCCGGGGCCCGATGACGATGGGTTTCTGGGAGGGACGGTTGACCAGGATGGTCACCTCGACCTGCCATTCGTCCGGCGTCTCGCGGAATTCGTCGACGCGGACCCCCAGCTCGTGTGGCAGCTCGTCCTGCAGGTGACCGAGGAACTTCTCGCGGATGACGTCCGCGATCGCCAGGCGCCGCGGATAGTCGCTCAGCATCTCGCGGTCGTAGGGGCGCTCGCCCGGCTGCGCCCTGGCGAAGAGGGCGTCGACCAGCGGCGCGAGCCCCGCGCCGGTCGCGGCGGAGGCCGTGAACCAGGGCACGTCGCGGCACTGTCCCTTCTCGGCCTGGATCGACGCCCAGAGCTGGCGGAACGCGTCGGCATGCGAACCGGAGCAGTCCGCCTTGTTGAGCAGGAAGAGAACGGGCTGCTCGACGAAGAGCAGGCGCCGCATCCAACCGTCGTCCTCGATCCGCGGCGCCTGCGAGCCGTCCATCACCAGCAGCAGGATGTCCACGTTGGCGGCGGCGTGGCGCGCCATGCGGTTGAGCTGGGTGCCCAGCGTGCCGACGGCCTTGTGCAGCCCGGGGGTGTCGACCAGCACGAGCTGGCCACGCGTCTCGTCCAGCACGCCACGGATCGTGTTGCGGGTGGTCTGGACGACGGGCGAGACAATGGAGACCTTCTCGCCCACCAGCGTGTTGACGAGGGTGGACTTGCCGCTGTTCGTGCGGCCGACGACGCCGACCACGGCGTTGCGGGGCTGCGGGGCGGGCGCGGCGGCGGTCTGCGGAGATTCGTCTGGCATGGTGCCTCTGGCCGGGAGCGGCCTCAGGGGGTGGCGCGCGAGGGGCGGCAGGTGGAGCAGAAGTAGTCCGTCTGGCAGGTGGCATCGAGCACCGCCCGCCAGAGGTCGCCGTGCAGGTCGACATGCTGGCGCTCGAGGGCGGCCAGTTCGATGGGCACCAGCGTGTTGGTGTTGCCGCCGTGGAGGTTGCCGACGACGCAGTTGGTGCGCCCGGCCATGGCGGCATGCACGGCGCCGCGCGCCAGCATGTAGCAGCGGATGGCATCGGCGCCGACGGCGGGGATGCTGCGGATCGAGTAGCTCGGATCGAAGTACTTGACCGCGACCTCGACGCCAAGCCGCTGGAAGTGCGCGCCGATCCGGTGCCGCAGGAACTCGCCGATATCCTTCTTGCGCAGGTTGCCCGAGGGGTCGCGGGTCTGCTCCTCGCCCTTGATGAGATCCTGCCCGGCGCCCTCGGCGACCACGATCACGGCATGGTTCTTGAGCTTAAGGCGCCGCTCGAGGGCCGTCAGCAGGCCGGTGTCGCCCTCCATCGCGAAGGGCTCCTCGGGGATCAGGCAGAAGTTCACCACGGGGTTGGCGGCGGTGGCGTAGGCCGCAATGAAGCCCGAGTCGCGCCCCATGAGCTTGATCAGGCCGATGCCGTTGATCGAGCCCTTGGCCTCCATGTGGGCCGACTCGATCACGGGCGAGGTCGCGGTGACCGCGGTCTCGAAGCCGAAGCTGCGGCCCACGAAGTTGAGGTCGTTGTCGATGGTCTTGGGGATGCCGACGATGCTGATGGCGAGCCGCCGCTTCCGGCACTCGATGGCCAGATCGCGCGCCGCGCGCAGCGAGCCATCGCCGCCGATGCAGAAGAGCAGGTTGATGTTCATGCGCGTCAGGGTGTCGACCATCTCGTCGGTGTCCTGCTGCCCGCGCGAGGACCCGAGGATCGTGCCGCCCAGCGTGTGGATCGTGTCGACGACTTCGGTGTCCAGCATCATGGGCGTCAGGTTGTGGCGCGCGGCGAGACCGCGGTAGCCGTAGCGGATGCCGTAGATCGTCTTGATGCCATAGTCGAAGGAGAGAATCTCGACGATGCCCTTGATCACGTGATTGAGGCCGGGGCAGAGGCCGCCGGCGGTCAGGATCGCGGCGCGGCTCCAGGCCGGGTCGTGGAAGATGTTCGCGTGCGGCCCGGAGACCTCGAAGCTCGGGAGCTTCGTATGCTTCTCGGCGCACTGCTTCAGGATGCCGATGTCGTTGGTCAGCAGCAGCCGCGCGTCCTCGTCGATGAAGATGGGGTTACGGATCGGCGAGGGGATCTTGCAGGGGCCAAGCCGCTCGATCTCGAAATCGTATTCGGCCGGGTTCTGCACGACTTTGTCGAAAATGCACATGGATCGGTCCTTGTATTACGCATTATGACGAAGCCCGCCACGCAAGTCAATGTGGCTGTCCCATCAAATGGGTTTGCATGCTCCGGCGCCGCCCCGCTAGAATGAGCGGCATGCCGACGGACAGCGCCCTCCCATCCGGACCGCCCGCAACCGTGGTGGTGATTCCGCACCTCGACCGCCTGGCCGACACGGCGGCCTGCTGCCGCTCCCTGGCCGGGCAGACCCTGCCGCCACGCGCCATTCTCGTGATCGACAACGGCTCGCGCGCCCACACGCCGGCCGAGCTGGCCGCCGCCTGCCCGAACGCCACGGTCATCCGGCTCGAGGCCAACGCCGGTTTTGCCGGCGCCGTCAATCTCGGCATCCGCCGGGCGCTGGAGATCCCCGGGATCGGATTCGTCTGGATCCTGAACAACGACACGCTCTGCCCGCCCGACGCGCTGGCCGGGCTGCAGGACGCCATGGCGCGCGACCCGCGGATCGGCCTGGCCGCCACGCCGCTGATCGAGAACCACGGCGGACGCCGCCGCCTGGTCGCCCCCGGCAAGCGGCTGCTGCGCCCGTGGCTCGTTCCGCTGCCGGTGCGGCCGGGCCGCGCGCCCGACTACCTCTCCGGCGCCAGCCTGCTCGTGCGCCGCGCGCTGCTGGAGACCATCGGCCCTCTCGACGACGGATTCTTCTTTTTCTTCGAGGACGCGGATCTCAGCCTGCGCGCGCGCGCGCGCGGCTGGCGCCTGGCGGTCTCCGGCACGGCGGTCGAGCACACCGGCTCGGCGACCATCGGCGCCCTGGGCGAACAGCAGGCACGCCACTACCGCGCCGGACATGTGCGGCTGCTGCGTCGACACAGCCGGCATCCGCTGGCCGCCGCGCTGCCGCCCTTCTGCTTCCGGCTGCTGGCCGACGCTCTGCGGTGCCGCCGCGCCGCCCTGCGCGGCACGCTGGCGGGATGGCGCGAGGGCTGGCACCAGCGCGTCGCTCCGCCGCCGCC
>CAYPJN010000011.1:0-17427 GCA_964411055.1 uncultured Lentisphaerales bacterium
ACCACCCTGCTGGCCCCCGGCGCTCCCGTGCGCCTCACGGGCGCCCCCCTCTCCGTGCTGCTCGGTCCCGGGCTCATCGGCGGCATCTTCGACGGCATCCAGCGCCCGCTGCCGGGCATCCAGGCCCAGAGCGGCGCGTGGATCCGCCGCGGCGAGAAGGTCGCCCCGCTCGACCTCGCCCGGCGCTGGCGCTTCGTGCCGGCCCTCGTGGCCGGGGCCGAGGTCGCCGGCGGCGCGGTGATCGGCGCCGTGGCCGAGACGGCGCTCGTCGAGCACCGCATCCTGGTGCCGCCCGGCCTCGCGGGCCGCCTGCGTTCCGTGGCGCCGGAAGGCGACTACACGCTGGAGGAACCGGTCGCGGTCGTCGAGACGCCCGACGGCGAACGCGCGGTCACGCTCCTGCAGCGGTGGCCGGTCCGCGTGCCGCGCCCGGTCCGCGAGCGCCTGCGCATCACCGAGCCGCTGGTCACGGGCCAGCGCATCATCGACGCGCTCTTCCCGATCGGCAAGGGCGGCACCGCCGCCATCCCCGGCGGTTTCGGCACGGGCAAGACCATCACGCAGCACCAGCTCGCCAAGTGGTCCGACGCCGACATCATCGTCTACATCGGCTGCGGCGAACGCGGCAACGAGATGACGGAGGTGCTCCGCGAATTCCCCGAGATCCGCGACCCCAAGTCGGGCCGGCCGCTGATGGAGCGCACGATCCTCATCGCCAACACCTCCAACATGCCCGTCGCCGCGCGCGAAGTCTCGATCTACACCGGCATCACCCTGGCCGAGTACTACCGCGACCAGGGGCGCAGCGTCGCGGTCTTCGCCGACTCGACGAGCCGCTGGGCCGAGGCTTTGCGCGAGCTGGCCGCCCGGCTCGAGGAGATGCCGGCCGAGGAGGGTTTTCCCGCCACCCTGCCGACGCGCCTGGCGCAGTTCTACGAGCGGGCCGGCAGCGTCGCCACGCTGGCCGGCGACCGCGGCGCGATCAGCATCGTCGGCGCGGTCAGCCCGCCCGGCGGCGACTTCTCCGAGCCCGTCACCCAGCACACCCAGCGCTTCATCCGCTGCTTCTGGGCGCTCGACACCGAGCTGGCGAACGCCCGCCACTACCCCTCGATCCACTGGCTGCGCTCCTATTCCGGCTATGCTGAGGATGTCGCCGGCTGGTGGGCGCGCCATGCCCCCGACTGGAGCGGACTGCGTGCCGAGGCGCTCGAGATCCTCCAGCGCGAGGACCGCCTGCAGCAGATCGTCAAGCTCGTCGGCCCCGATGTGCTGCCCGACTCGCAGCGGCTGATCCTCTTCGCCGCGGAATTGCTGAAGGACGGTTTCCTCACGCAAAGCGCTTTCGACGCCAACGACATGTACTGCTCGCCGGCGCGCCAGACGGCCCTGCTGCGGCTGATCCTCGGCCTCTACCGCCAGGCGCGCGAGATCATCCAGCGCGGGGCGCCGCTGCTCCGGATCCAGCAGTTGCCCAGCGTGCCGGGGATCGTGCGCGCCAAGTCGGCCTTCGGCAACGACGCGCTGGCCGGGCTCGAAAAGCTGGAACAGGATGTCTCCCGCGAGCTGGCGACGCTCGCCCGGGAGTACCAGAAGTAGGAACACGCGCCATGCCGCAACCGACCATGCCGATCCAGGACCGGGGCCTGCAGTACGCCGGCGCCGCGCGCATCGACGGGCCGCTGGTCGTCGTCGAGCGGGTCCGGGATGTCGGTTACGACGAGATCGCCGAGATCACCGGCGCCGACGGACGCGCGCGCCTCGGCCGCGTGCTCGACGTCTCCGACCGCCAGGTCGTGCTGCAGGTGCTCGAGGGCACCACCGGACTCTCGAACCGCAACGCGCGCACGCGCTTCCTCGGGGAGAGCTTCCGCCTGCCGGTCTCGCTGAACATGCTCGGGCGCGTCTTCGACGGCCTGGGACGTCCGCTCGACGGGGGGCCGGAGCCCCTCTCGTCCGACCGGCGCGACATCAACGGCCTGCCGATCAACCCCACCGCGCGCCGCTACCCGCGCGAGTTCATCCAGACGGGGCTCTCGGCCATCGACGGCATGAACGCGCTCGTCCGCGGCCAGAAGCTGCCGCTCTTCTCCGGCAACGGGCTGCCCCACGACCGCGTCGCGGCGCAAATCGTGCGCCAGGCGCGTCTCCTGGACGAACAGGGCGACTTCTCGATCGTCTTCGCCGCCATGGGCGTCAAGCACGACGTCGCCCAGTTCTTCATCCGCAACTTCGAGGACTCCGGCGTGCTGGCGCGCGTCGTCCTCTTCCTCTCGCTGGCCGACGCGCCCAGCGTCGAGCGCCTCCTGACCCCGCGCATGGCGCTGACCCTGGCCGAACACCTGGCCTTCGACTGCGGCCGGCATGTGCTCGTCCTGCTAACGGACATGACCAACTACTGCGAGAGCCTGCGCGAGATCGGCACCGCCCGCGGCGAGATCCCCGGCCGCAAAGGCTATCCGGGCTACCTCTACTCCGACCTCGCCAGCCTCTACGAGCGCGCGGGCCGCATCGAGTCGGCCGAGGGCTCGATCACCCAGATGCCGATCCTGACGATGCCGTCCGATGACATCAGCCACCCGGTGCCCGACCTGACCGGCTACATCACCGAGGGGCAGATCGTCCTCGACCGCGACCTGACGCACCGCGGCGTCTATCCGCCCATCGCCGGCCTGCCGAGCCTCTCGCGCCTGATGAAGGACGGCATCGGCAAGGGCTATACGCGCGACGATCACCCCGCGCTGGCGAGCCAGCTCTTCGCCTGCTACGCGCGCGTCAAGCGCGTGCGCGGCCTCGCGGACGTCGTCGGCGCCGAGGAACTCGGCGCGCTCGACAAGCTCTACCTCGCGTTCGGCGAGGCCTTCGAGCGGCGCTTCCTCAACCAGGGCGAGAATGAAAACCGCGCGATCGGCACGACGCTCGACCTCGGCTGGGAGACGCTCTCCCTGCTGCCGCGCGACGAGCTCCACCGCGTCAGCGAGGCCCTGCTCGACGCGCACTACGGCCGGCCGGCCGCCGCCGGCGCCGCGCCTGGAGGGACGGCCTGATGGCGCGCCGGCTCAATGTCGCGCCGACGAAGTCGAGCCATCTGCTGCTGAAGCAGCAGTTGGACTTCGCGCGCAACGGCTTCGACCTCCTCGAGCAGAAGCGCCAGATCCTGGTCTACGAGCTGATGAGCCGGGTCGGCCGCGCGCGGGATCTGGAACTCCGCGTCGCCGAGGCGCTCGGCCCGGCCTTCGCCGCGCTGCGGCAGGCCACGCTCGACATAGGCTCCGCCGCGCTCGAAGACGCCGCGCTCGCCGTCCGCATGCGCCACCAGGTGCAGGTCGCCGACCAGCCCGTCATCGGCATCCGCCTGCCGAAGGTGGCCCTGCGTTCCGAGGGCGGTCCCCGCCATTTCGGCCTGGGCGGCACCTCGGCGCATGCCGACCTCGCCCTGCAGCGCTTCACGGCGGCCCTGCCGCTGCTGGCCCAGCTCGCCGAACTGGAGAACGCCGTGCTGCGCCTCGCCCGCGAGCTGCGCAAGACCCAGCGGCGCTGCAACGCCCTGTCGCGCGTCTTCATGCCCGAATACGAGGCGACGATCGACTACATCACGGCCAGCCTCGAGGAGCGCGAGCGGGAGGCCTTCGTCAATCTCCGGATGATCAAGCAGCGACTGACAAGGGAAGCGCAACCGGACCAGGAGGCCGCCCATGTTCAATAAACCGCCTGTGCGACACATCCTCGTCCTGGTCGACAGCACGGAGACCTCGGCCCGCGCGGTCGACCTGGCCGGCGCCCTGGCCCGCGCGCTGCACGCCCGGTTGACGGGGATCGTCATCATCGAGACCGAGACGCTGCACCAGCTCCTGAGCGCCAAAGTGCTGACGGACGCGGAGGTGGGCGACTTCGAGGCCGGTCTCCGGGAGAGCGCCGCGCGCCAGCTCGAGGCGGCGCAGGCCATGGCCCGCGGACATGGCGCCGCCATGGAGACCGCCATCCTCGCGGGCAACAGCGAGGTCGTCGTGCCGCAGGAGGTTGCGTCCCGCGGCGTCGACCTGATCGTGCTGGGCCGCTTCGACTCCAGCCAGGTCCGTTTCGAGCTGCTCTTCCGGCAGCGCCAGCAGGCGGCCGACCACGCCCCCTGTCCGATCCTTATCGCCCGGTGAGTGCCGAACCCCTCATCCCCGCGCATGGCGGCTACCGGAAACTGAAGAGCTTCCAGGTGGCCCAATTGGCCTACGATGTGACCGTGCGCTTCTGTGAGCTATTCATTGACCGCCGCAGCCGCACGCACGACCAGATGGTGCAGGCTGCGCGTAGCGGTGTCCAGAACATCGCCGAGGGGAGTCAGGCCGCAGGCACCTCCCGCAAGACAGAGCTAAAACTTACCAACGTGGCGCGCGCGAGCCTGGAGGAACTGCGGCTCGACTATGAAGATTTCCTGCGGCAGCACGGGATGGCGCTTTATCCGCCCGACCATCCCGCGCTCTCACGCTTTAAGGCCCGGCGCTGCTCAACGCTGCAGGAGGTGCGCGCGTGGCTGGCGGAGGAACACGGACGGCCAAGGACGAACACAGACAAACACGGACACCCTGCATCGGGCGACAGATCCGTGTTGGTCGGTGCTTGTCCGTGTGAGTCCAAGCCCAAGCCCGAAGAGCTGGCGGCCAATGCCGCGCTTTCGCTGCTGAACCTGGCGTGCTACCTGCTCGACCGCCAGCTCGCCGCCCAGGCCGTCGCTTTCGAGAAGGAGGGAGGCTTTACCGAGCGGCTCTACCGCCTTCGCTCCGAGGTGCGGGCCCGGCAAAGGGGGGATCGCCCATGAGCCACGGGAACAACGATTGCGACCAAGCATGTTTTTTATTCCCCTCACACTCTCCTGCTCAATGTGTCGTGCCCATAATCTTAATCCTCCCCTGTCCCGGCATGCGATCATTCCCAGTCGCCACTGGGTCCCGAACAATCTCCATGGATAGGGATTACGATTAAGATTAAGATTACGATTAGGATTACAGATCAACGAAGGCAATGGACGGGCAGGAGGGTCAAACGCACGCACGCCGTGAAACAGGGTTGACGCCGGGGCGCGGATTCGGATACCTTTCCTCTGGCGTCGTGAGGTTCGGAGACTCGTGGTGCGGAACCGGTTTCACATTCAGCCGGCGGCGGCGGATATTTTAAAGGAGGTTCACTATGCGACAGCTAAGACTTCGCAAGGCCTTTACGCTGATCGAGTCGGGGCCGGTTGTTCTTGTGACAACCAACGATGGCAAGAAGAACAACATCATGACCATCTCGTGGACCATGGTAATGGATTTCACCCCTGTATTTGCATTTGTAACCGGAGAGTGGAATTTCTCCTTCGCGGCGTTACGAAAAGAAAGGGAATGCGTTGTCGCCATTCCTACCGTTGATATGCTTGATAAAGTTGTCGGCATTGGCACTTGCTCGGGTCAAGACACGGACAAGTTTGCGGAATTCGGGCTCACCGCAGTGAAGGGAAAGCACGTAAAGGCCCCTCTAATAAAAGAGTGTGTCGCAAACATTGAGTGCAAAGTGGTCGACATCGTGAAGAAGCATAATATTGTCGTTCTCGAGGCCGTTGCGGCATACATCGATCCATTGCGCAAAGAAAAACGAAGAATTCACGCGGTCGGAGATGGGACCTTTATTGTTGATGGGCGCAAGATGGACCGCAGGAAGTTGATGGCGTCCAAAATGCCGGCTGGTGTATAAGGGCCGCGGCCTGAACTCAAATTCATGATCACACGCACTGGAGAATCACGTTATGACCCGTACAGTCGCTGTCCTCGGAGCCGGAGGCATCGGTCGTCATCACGCCAACTGGTGGCGGCAGGAGGGCGCGGAGGTCGTCGCCATCCTCGGGCGCACGCCCGAGAGCGTCCAGCGCAGTGCCGCGCGTCTGAAGGAGCTGACCGGCTTCGCGGGCGGGGTCTACACCGACCTGGCCGCGCTCCTGCGCGAGACGCATCCCGGGATCGTCGACGTCTGCGTGCCGGCGGCGGACCACGTTTCACTCGCGCGTCAGGCGCTGGAGGCCGGATGCCATGTGCTCTGCGAGAAGCCGCTGGCCTTCGATGCCGCCCTGTCGTCGGCGGAACTGGAGCGGCAGTCCCGCGCGCTGGCTGCCCTGGCGCGGCAGCGGCAGCGGGTCTTCGGACTATGCTCGCAGTTTTCGGTCGCCGCCCGCACCTGCCGCGAGCTGCTGGCGGCGCATGCGCCGGGCGCCCTGCAGCAGATCGCCATCGAGCTGCGCTCGCCGGCGCGCGGGCGCGCGCCCGACCCCGCCCAGACCTGGATCGACCTGGGGCCGCATCTCGTCGCCGCCCTGCAGACGCTGGCGCCGGACGCGGAACCCGGCTGGGGCGCGTTGCGTGCCGTGGCCGAGGGATACGAGGCGCGATTCGACTTTCTGCTGCAAGACTCCGGCGCGCCGCCGGTCACGGTACAACTGGCCGTTGGCTTCACCACGGGCGAGCCCGCCAACGTGCGGCGCATCACGCTCAACGGAACACCCTTCGACCTGCTGGGAGAGACGGGGCCCGACGGACTCTTCCGCATGCGCTACCGTTCCGGGACGGTCATCGACGAACCGCGTCCCGATCCGATGCGCCTGCTGATCCGCGAGTTCCTTGCCGGCAACCCGCCGCTCGGTCCCGAGGCCGCCTGCGAGAACCAGCGCCTGCTGCTGCGCCTGCTGGCGGCCCTGCCGCGCCAGTGACAGCCGGCGTGTAAGCCGGCCCTCCATTTGGGGGTTTCTGGCGGGCGCGGTTCCACCCGCGCCGCATGACTTCAGGAATCAGGGCGCGAGCAGTCCGTCGATGGTGGTCGAAAGGATCGGCGGTATGCCGAGGAGGTCGACAGTGTAGTCCTCGAAGTAATAGTGGGAGGGGGGCTCGGTGCGCAGCAGCCAGATCTCCCCGCGGGATGCATCGTCGCGGTGGATGAAGAACCGGTGCGCGAGGCAGATGTCGTCCGCCGTGCCGGCCACCTCTCCCGCCGGATTGTAGATGGTGGCCTTGACGCGTTCTCCGCCCGAGCCGGCCACCAGCACGCAGCAGTCGGCGACGCCGGCCGGCACGTAAAAGTAGAAGATCCCGGGTCGTCCAAAGAAGCTGAAGGGGCGCTCCTGCGCCACCAGAGCCAGCGCCCGGGGGGCGACATCCCGATGCTCGTCGAGCGTCAGCTCCTGCTTGCGCGGCGGCGCGGCGGGCGCCAGGAAGCCGCAGGCGCCGCCGGGATCGCAGGAGACGATGTAGGCGCCGCCGGTGGCGGCGGTGAACGCGAAGGTCTCGGGGCGGCCGCGGACAAAGGCATGCGCCAACGGCACCTCGCCTCCGCCGGGCGACAGTATCTTGACGGGCATGGGTTTGTTGTCCTCGCCGATGCGCTGGAAGTGGGCCGTGAACGCCACGGTCTCGCCCTGGTCGGCATACAGCACATACTGGAAGGAACCGCGCTGAACCGGATAGCCCGGCCGCGGCCGCGGGACGCCGTCCGGGTGGCGCGGCGCGGCGACGTCGCGCAGGGGTCTGAGAATGGTCTGCCGGACATCCGTCTTGACCAGGCGTTTGGCCAGGGCCTGCTGCGCCGCATCCAGCGGCTGCATCTGCATAAGGTCGCGCCAGAAGTCGTCCAGGCGCTTGACGCGGCCCTTGCGGCTGATCTCCACGCAGTTGGTCATCGTGCAGTCGAGGATCTCCATCGGCGGCTGGCTCGTGCCGAAGCTGGCCGAGAAGCCCGAGAAGCTGTTGCTTACCACCTGGCAGTTTTCGAAGGCGAACGACATCGGCGGCGATGACTTCCCGACATGCGTCTGGATGATGATGCCGTGGACGTTATTCGACAAGACGCAGTCCCGCACCGCGACGCGGTAGAAGGGCGCGCCCTCGAAGTCGATGCCCGCCTGCGGCGCCGTGCCGCTTGTGTTGCGGATCAGGCAGCGCTCGATCAGCAGGTGGTGGACGCAGATGACGCTGATGCCCTGGCGGTGGTTGTCGTCGATGTCGCAGTCGCGGATGACGATCTCGCGGCAGTATGGCAGCCGCTGGTTGCGGCGCCCGCCGATGTAGATGCCGTCGCCGCCGCTGGATTTTAGCGTCAGCCCCTCCACCCGCACGTTCTCGCAGCTTAGCAGCGTGAGCGTGTGGCGCCACTCCGCGCGCGCGTAGAGGTTGGTGTCCTGGTAGTCGCGCTTGTGCATGCGGAGTGTCGCGCCGGGGCCGCGGATGACCAGGTTGCTCTGCCCGAGAGCCGTGAAGAGCGAGTCGTTGCGGCCCTTGAATCCGCCGCGGATGGCCTCGATCACCGTGCCGGGCTCGAGCGTGATCTCCAGGTCGCTCGGCAGGAAGAGGGGGTGGACGATCCAGGGCGTGCCCATGTTGGGGATCGTGAGCCGCCGCACGCCGGAGGTCAGGGCGGCCTGCAGGGAGGCGGTGGCGTCCGCCGCGTCGAAGCCCCACCAGTCGGCGCGCGCCGTTCCGTCTTGTTCCGCCAGGGCGCGGGCGATCTTCTCCGGCGCCAAGGGCCGGGCGCCGAGCGTCACGGCGGCGAACAGGGTTCCGGCGCCAACCGCCAGTGCCCGGGCGGCGTGGCGTCTCATTTTGTTTTTCCGTGCCGGGCCGTCTGGAAGAGATCGACGCTGCCGAGCACGTTGAGCCCGGCCGCCTTGAGGGCCGCCACCGCCTTTTCGGCGTTGTCGAAGCGGAAGACCAGGACGGCCTCCTCGCCGCGCCGGAAGGCGAAGGCGTACATGTACTCGATGTTCACGCCGGCCGCGTGGATCACGTCCAGCAGGGCCGCCATGCCGCCCGGCTCGTCGCGCACCGTGGCGGCGACCACGTCGCGCACATTGACGATGTAGCCCGCCTGGTCGAGGATCTTCTGCGCCCGCTCCCACTCCTCGACGATCAGGCGCACGATGCCGAACTGCTGCGTGTCGGCCAGCGATAGCGTGACGATGTTGATCCGGGCCTCCGCCAGCGTGCGGCAGATGGCTCCCAGGTGTCCGGGCTTGTTCTCGAGAAACAGCGATATCTGCTTGATGGTCATAAACATCTCCCTTGTTCGTGGCCGTCGCGCTCACACGCGCCAGTGCAGGCATTCGCGCTGCGGTTCCAGTTCGTTATAGAATGTTAGCGTATACGCGGCGGAATCGCAACCCGCGGTTGGAGAGAGCGTCACGTCTATGAAGGAGTAGAAGGGCTCGCCCAGGTGGATGCTGCGCACCGCCAGCCGGTCGCCGGCCGGCGCGAGGGGCCGCAGGGGAATCCACGGCGAGGCGTGGCCCGGCCAGATGTAGTCGGGACGGTCGGGCCGGGCGTCGGCGAGCCCGTGGCGGGTGATCCAGCGCAGGTGGCGGAAGGCGCCCGCGTCGTCGAGCGTGCCGAGTTCCATGGCATTGTCGAAGAGATCCCACCAGAGCGACTCCTCGTAGGGCGTCGCGAGGTTCCGCACCGCGACGCGCATCCAGACCTCGGGCCAGGGCGGGGGTGTCTCGCGCAGCCGCCGCTGCGTCTCGACGGCCTCCAGCCAGGCGCGGTCGTGCGCGTCCGGCGGCGGGTAGGGCCGCGCGTAGGCCGCCAGCGCGTCGCGCCAGGCCTCCGGCGCCGAGGTCAGCAGCCATCCCGCGACGCCGTGCGCCGGCAGGCTGGCGGCGAATTCGCCGCCGACTGTTGCCAGCGGCAGGGGCTCACCGGGCGCGTCGATACCGGGCGCCAGGCGCCAGCCGGCGGTAGGCGCCACGCCCGTCCGCGGCCAGTCGATGGCGACGCGGCCCTCGCGGGGAACGTTGTCGAAGTTCGCCAGCAGCAGCAGCGCCGAGCGGCGGTCGGCCGTGGCCAGCATCGAGAAGCCGGTCGAAGGCGCGCCGCAGCGGCCGGCGCCGGTGCCGTTGTAGTCGTTGAACACCGCCAGGTCGCGGCAGCCGCGCAGCAGGCCCCAGAGGCGCCAGAGGGGCCGCAGGTAGCGGTCGCCGATGCCGGGCTCTTGCGGGTGGGACAGGGACGAGGAGTGGAACTGGGTGCCGAGCGGCACGTGCGGGAACTGGCCGGTGACCGCGAGGAAGGGCACCATGGCGGCGGTGCCGTATTCGGGAAAGGCCGCCGTCCACATCGAGCCCGGCACCGACGAGGCGGCGCTGAAGAAGGCGTGGTGGCGGCGGTCGCGGATCATCACGCCGCGCTCGCCCTCGCCGGCCACATAGCCGTCCACGAGCCCGCCCGTCATGCCCACGGCGGAGAAGCTGGGGCCCGTGTGGCTGAAGATGACGCCGTCGGGGCCGACCAGCCGTCGGCGCTGGCGCATCGCCAGGTAGTGGCTGCGGTAGAGGACGCGGCCGCCGGGGGCGTTCTCGTCGGGGGGCAGGGTGCGCGACAGGGGGCTGCCGAAGTCCATGTAGAGCCCGTCGCCCGGCTTGAGGAAGGCGGAGAACCAGTCGCAGGCCTCCTCGGTGGCGGCGTGCTCGTTGCCGCGGATGTAGAGGGCGATGCGCAGGCCGGCCGCGTGGGCGCGGGCGACGATCCGCCGCAGGCGGAAGGCATCGTACGGCACGCCGCCGTTCTGCGCGTCCATGCGCCAGTTCTCGTGCAGCACCAGGACGTCGGCGCCCGCCGCGATGATCTTGTCCAACTGGCGGTCGTCCGGGTAGCGCTGGTAGTTGTCGAAGTACTGGAACATCCGCAGCGGCGGCAGGTGGCGGCGCGTGGGCGCCGCCGCGACCAGCCAGCCGAACTGGTTGCGCCATTGCCAGGGACGCCCGCGCGCGCCGCGGCGTTCGACATGGAAGCTCCAGCGCAGGCGCGGCTGTCCGTCCGTCCAGAGTATCTCGGTGCGGCACGCCTCCGGGCGCCCCGTGAGCGTGCTGTGCGCCTCGACAAAGCACTCCACGTGCGCCGCGGCGCGGTCGGGCGCGGCCAGGTCGAAGCTCACCTGCGGCAGGAGCTGCCCGTCGAAGCGCCGGTCGCCGCCGCGCGGCAGGAAGCGCTCGGGGGCGGCGCTCTGGATGTCGGTGCTTTCATTGCCGCGGCGGGGGCGAGCGAGGAAGCCCCATGCGACGTCCGGGTAGCCGCGCAGGTCGAGCGGGATCTCCAGCGCGAGCGAGGCGATCTCGGGCGCCTCGGTGCTCTCGACCAGGAAGAAGGCGTTGACGAAGTTTGTGCCGTCGGGCCAGCACTCGAAGCGCAGCGCGAGCTGGAAGTCATCGAGCAGACGGCCGTCGGGCGCGCGCCAGCCGAGCTTGCTCATCTCCAGCCGCCAGGCTCCCCCGCGGCGGGAGATCCGCACGTCCGTCCCCGCCACCCGGCAGGGAGTGGCCAGGGTGCCGTCGCCCAGCTCGCAGCGCAGCCAGGGGGCGCCGGGACCGATGAGCGTGCCGCCGTCGAGCGTCACGCGGCCGGGAAAGGCCCCGCCGTCCTCCGGCCAGACGAGGCGCACGCGCTCGCCGGCATACTCGATCCGCCGTTTCATCGTCATTTTCATGCCCACTTTCTATTGATTGCGATCCCGATAGCGATGGCGATCGCGACGTTGGCGGCCACGGCGGGAATTGCTGCGGGAAGGGCCTGCGCGCTTGACGCCGGGCCGCCGCTTGTACTATAAACATTCGCGTTGCGTTTTCCGCGGGCGTAGTTCAATGGTAGAACTCCAGCCTTCCAAGCTGGCCACGTGGGTTCGATTCCCATCGCCCGCTCCAGCGCCGTCGGCCATGCGGGCGCGCGGCAACGGCGCGCGGGCGTTGTTCCATCGCCGCCAGTGTAGCAGGCCGGTCGGCGCCCGGACAGTCCCAAAGCGCAGCCCGGAGAGAGGCATGGCCATGAGCAAGCTGCATCCGATCGATCCGTCCGACCTGCGGCTCCGGCCGCACCACCTCTGGTCGCGGCAGTGGCTGCTGCTGGCGGCCGGCGACTTCGCGGCGCGCGACTTCAACGCCATGACCGTCGGATGGGGCAGCATCGGCACGATGTGGGGCAAACCCTTCGCGCAGGTCGTGGTGCGTCCCACCCGCCACACGCGCGGCTTCATCGACCGCCACGACACCTTTACGCTCTGCGCTTTTCCCGAGCGCTGCCGCCCGGCGCTCCAGCTCCTGGGATCGAAATCCGGCCGCGACGGCGACAAGATCGCCGCGTCGGGCCTGACGCCCGTGGCGGCCGAACGCGTGGCCGCGCCGGTCTTCGCCGAGGCCGAGCTCTCCATCGAGTGCCGCAAGCTCTACGCGCAGGAGATGGATCCCGCCGGCTTTCTGGATGACGGCATCGCCAAGCTCTACCCCGCCCGCGACTACCACCGCATCTACTTCGGCGAGATCGTCGCGCTGCGCGGCACGGACGCCTACTGCTGAAAGATACGGTCATCCGGCGGCGGCAGGGCCGCGAAACGCATGGATCAAAAAAACCTCAGCGAGTCCCCGGCCGCGCGCCACACCCTCCGCGACACCGCGGCCATGGTCTGGGCGCTGGCGCGCAACGATTTCCACGCCCGCTTCGCCGGCTCCTACTTCGGTATCCTTTGGGCCTTCGCGCACCCCACGGCCACCATCCTCCTCTTCTGGTTCGTGTTCCAGGTCGGCTTCCGGGCCGCCCCCACCCGCGCGGGCGTGCCCTACGGCCTCTGGCTGGCGGCCGGCCTCACGCCCTGGTTCTTCTTTGCCGAGGCCTGGACACTGGGCACCGCCGCCCTCGTGGACTACTCCTTTCTCGTCAAGAAGATGGTGTTCCGGGTGGAACTGCTGCCCCTGATCAAGGTCGCCACGGCGCTGCTGTTCCACCTGGTCTTCGTGGCGGTGGTGCTGGCGCTCTGCCTCCTGGCCGGACGCCGCCCGACCTGGCACCTGCTCCAGCTTCCCTACTACGGCCTCTGCCTCTGCGCCCTTGTCATGGCGCTGGGCATCGCCACCGGCTCGATCCTGCCCTTCTTCCGGGATCTGAGCCAGCTCCTGGGCATCGTGCTCCAGTTCGGCATGTGGCTCACCCCGATCATGTGGTCCGCCGACATGGTGTCCGCGCACTACCGATGGATCTTCAAGTTCAACCCCGTGGGGTATGTCGTCGAGGGCTACCGCGATGCGCTCTTCGGACAGGCCTGGGTCTGGGAACACTGGGCCACGACGGCCGGCTTCTGGCTGCTGACGCTGCTGCTGGGCCTGCTGGCGCGCTTCGTCTACCGCAAGCTCCGGCCCCACTTCGCGGATGTGCTGTGAGTCCGATGACCGACATGCGCCCCTCGCCGCCGCTCCCGCCCGGCTACGTGCTCGACAGGGAGACGCAGGTCTGGTCGCGCCCGGACTACCGCCCGATCGCCTACTCCGAAGGCGAGGACACGGAGCGGCGCATCGGCGACATCGTCCGGCAGACGGACGACCTCTCGGTGCTCTCGCCCCGTCTGGCGCAGCAGTGCACCGACTGGCACTCCGTATACCACCTGGGCAGTTCGCGCGCCAACCTGCTGCGCCCTTTCCAGGAGCTGTTCGGCGGCCGCGAGGTGCTCGAGATCGGCGCCGGCTGCGGCGCGCTGACGCGCTTCCTCGGCGAGTCGGGCGCGCGGGTGCTGGCTCTGGAGGGCAGCCTCCGGCGCGCCGCCGTCGCCTGCGCGCGCTGCCGCGGCCTGCCGGACGTCACGGTCGTGGCGGAACAGTTCGAGCGCTTCGCCACGTCGCGGCGTTTCGATGTCGTGACGCTGGTCGGCGTCCTGGAGTACGCCCCGGCGTTCACCTCCGGCGCGGCGCCCGTCCTCGCGATGCTCCGGCAGGCGCGCGCGCTGCTGAAGCCGGAAGGCACGCTGATCCTGGCCATCGAGAACCAACTGGGCCTTAAGTACTTCGCGGGCGCCCCGGAGGATCACCTGGGCACGGCCATGTACGGCATCGAGGGACGCTACCGGCCCGGCGAGCCGCGCACCTTCGGCCGGGCGGAGCTGGACGCGCTGCTCGCCCGGGCGGGCTTCCTGGGCCGCGCGTTCCTGGCGCCTTTCCCCGACTACAAGCTGCCGGTCTGCATCCTGACCGAACCGGGCTTTTCCACGCCGGGCTTCGACGCGGCGGCGCTGCTGCGCCAGACGGCGTCGCGCGATCCGCAGCTCCCCCGCCCGCTGGCCTTCGCGCCGGAACGCGTCTGGCCGGCACTGGCGGCCAACGGACTCGCCCTGGAGATGGCCAATTCGTTCCTGGTTCGCGCCACCCCCCAGGCGCCGCCGCCAGGACCGCCGCCGCGGACGCTGGCATGGCACTACGCGACGCGGCGCGCGCCCCAGTTCTGCAAGCAGACGCTCTTCTCGGCCGATCCCGCGCGCGGCGGGGTGGCGGTCGCCGCCATCGCCATCGGCGCGGCCGCCACGGCGTCGCTGCCGGAGCAACGCATCCGCTGGCAACTGCCGGCCGCGGCGGACTATCTGTCCGGCAGTCCGTTCTCCGACGCCTTCGCCGAAGTCGTCGCGCAGGACGGCTGGCACGCGGAGCAGTTCGCGCCGCTCTTCCGGCAGTACCGCGACCTGCTGGAACGGCAGGCGGCGGCCATGGGCCGGCCCGTCGTATTGCGGCGACCCGACGACCCGCTGCCGGGCGCCTTGTGGGATCTGATCCCCCGGAACATCATCGCGGACCGCGACGGCGCGCTGCACCCCTTCGACCAGGAGTGGCGCCTGGACGACGACGTCGCGTGGGGCTGGATGGTCGTCCGCTCCATGCTCCACCTGATGCAGTCGCTGACCCGGATCGGGCACTGCGCCGACCGGGATATCGCGACCCCGGCGGCTCTGTTGCTGGCCGCCTGCGAGGCGGCGGACGCGGCGGTGTCGCGGGAGTGGCTCGAGGCGTGCATCGGGCGCGAGATCGAGACGCAGCACGCGATCGCCGGCTGGCCCGGCGCCCCCCGCTCCCGGCCGGCGGACATTCTGGACGTGCCGCTGCCGCTCTGCAACGATGCGCTCCTGATCGCGGATCAGCGCCGGCGCATCGCGGAGCTGGAACGCGAACAGGACGACGCGCGCGCGCGGATCACAGCGCTGGAGAGCGAGCGGAAGAGGACTTTGGCCGAACGGGATGCCCTGGCCGCGAGCCTGGAGGCCCAGCGCCAAGCCTTCCAGAAGAGCTGGAGCTGGCGGATCACCGCGCCGCTGCGCCTGGCCGGCATCGCGGACATGTTCCGGCGCGCCATGCGCCGGATCAACTTCAGCGATAAGCGTTGAGCTTTCAGCGTTGAGTGTTCCCCAGCCTCCAGAGACAACTTGTCCAGGTTTGCGACAGGCCGACGCGCCGGCCAGGCCCCTTTTGCCCGCGAATCCGTGGCATACTCCCCGAAACGCGGGGGCGGCGCGCCCCCATGCGGTTTCGGCACGCTCCCTGCTTAGATATGATCCGTATCGGAATCCAAGGGAAAGGAGTCTGTATCGGCAAGCGAGAGCAGTGAGAAGAAACACCACAGTACACACGTGAACACCCAGGGAAAGGAGTGGGTATCGACATCGAACCCTCATCGACTGACGGCGTTCCCGTTGCCGGAAAGCGGTGCGGGACGCCGTCTTTTTTCAGTGTTAGACGTTGACTTTGAATATTGAGAGTCCGTTGTGTCCCGATCAACCCGGGATTGGCAGGACGGTATTGATAGGATATACTCAAAATCAATGGGGAAAGTGGATCATCGCCTTGCGGGGTTGGCAACATGACCAAGGATGTTCGGCATGACCTGCTGCGCCAGGCCTGCGGGGGTTCCGTCACGGCCCAGTACAATCTCGCCGTCATGTACACCCAGGGCCTTGGGGGCGGGGTCGACGATGTCCAGGCCTTCGCCTGGTTCCGCAAGGCCGCCGAGCAGGGCTACGACATGGCCCAGTACAATCTTGGCGCGATGTATGCCGAGGGACGGGGGACGGCCAGGGACGATGGGCTGGCGGTCGAGTGGTACCGCAAGGCCGCCGCGCAGGGCCATGTGATGGCGCAATGCAGTCTCGGCGTGATGTACATCAACGGCCTGGGCGTGCCCCAGGACAGGATCCAGGCCGTGCAATGGCTCTACCGGGCGGCGGAGCGCGGCTGCGCGGAGGCGCAGTACAACCTCGGCCTCATGCATGCCGACGGGCTCGGCGTGGCCCGCAGCGACGTCAAGGCCGCCGAGTGGTTCCAGAAGGCGGCCGAGCAGGGCTATGACAAGGCACAGTGCAATCTCGGCATGCTCTATGCCGAGGGGCGCGGTGTGCCGCGCGACGACGCCAGGGCGGCGGAGTGGTTCTACAAGGCCGCCGAGCAGGGCTGTGGCGACGCGCAGTTCAATTTCGGGCTGATGTACAGCTTCGGCCGCGGCGTGTCGCAGGACGATCGCAAGGCCGTCAAGTGGTTCCGCCTGGCCGCCGAGCAGGGCGACGCCACGGCCCAGTGCAAGATGGGCGTGGTCTACGCCCATGGCCGCGGCGTGGCGCCGGACGACGCCGAGGCCGCCCGGTGGTACCGCCTGGCCGCCGGGCAGGGCGACGCGATGGCCCAGTGCAGCCTCGGCGTGATGTGCGCCGCGGGACGGGGCGTCGCCAAGGACGACCTCCAGGCGCTCGACTGGTTCCTCCGGTCGGCGGATCAGGACTACCCCATGGCGCAGTACGCGCTTGGCGTGATCTACGCGGAAGGCCGGGGCGTGCCCAGGGACGAGGCGCGGGCGCTGGCCTGGTTCCGCCGGGCGGCGGAGCGGGGCCACGCCAAGGCGCAGTACAATCTCGGCGTCATGTATGCCGGGGGGCTGGGGGTCGCGAAGGACTCAGCCGAGGCGCTGGCCTGGTACCGCAAGGCGGCGGCACAGGGCAATGTCAAGGCGCGCCACAACATCGAGGCCATGGCATCCGCTGGACGCGATGCGCCACGGGACGGGGCGCGCGCGGTCTTGCGCGGCGACGGGCGCCAGTCAGGCGGCGGCGCCATGCCCCGCCCGATGCGCCTGTCAAGGCCCGTGCCGGGCACGCAGCCCGCGCCGGGGCCGGCGGCCGGCGTGGTGCAGCATTAGGTGAAGGATGAGAGGGAGGCGCCGGCCTTCGAGACCAGGCACGGATTGTCGCTCCCGCTCACATTGAGAAAGGCGAGGAGTCAACCTGTCGCTTTCGCCTGTCGCTTTCGCCTTGCCCTTCCGGCGCCGGCGCATTATGATTATCAGTTGTTCCAACCCGTGTGCCGGATGGTCCGGACGGGATGGCCGGACGGGAGTCGCACCATGATCGTTACCACTGCCGAACTTTTCAAACATGCCTACGGCAAATACGCCATCGGCGCCTACAACATCAACAACCTTGAGCAGACCATGGGGCTGTTCAAGGGCAACGTCGAGAGCAAGGCACCCTTCATCGTCCAGCTCTCCAAGGGCGCGCGCGCCTACACCCACAAGCTCATGCTCGAGAGCATGATGCAGACCGCCGACAAGATCTTCCCCGACGCCGTCTTCGCCGTCCATC
>CAYPJN010000012.1:0-17258 GCA_964411055.1 uncultured Lentisphaerales bacterium
GCCGGGGACGGCTCGCCCTACCCGTCGGCACGCAGCCCTGGATATGATACCCGGCTCGCCCGCCACGCCTGCTGCGGGAAATTCAGCGAGTTGGTTTCTACCGCCGCAGGCGGCGGTAAAGCAAGCGCGCGCAGGCACGCGTAGTCAAAAGGTTCATCCGCGTCCCGCCCACGCAGCATGCGCCCCCCGCTCGCCGAATCCGTACTTGCCGCCGAGTACGACTACGCCCCCTACGGCGAACTGATTTCCGCCGACGGCCCCTTTGCCGCCGCCTGTCCGTTCGGGTCCCAAAGCAAGTACCGTGACCAAGAGACCGGCTTCTGGTACTACGGCTGCACTCAAGCCCACACTTAGACTCAATCCTAAACGGCACTCGGGTATTAGCGGGCCGAGTTCATGGGTCTTCAGCGCCGAACATTCCGATACGTCCATTTCTACCGGCCTGCGCGCAGCCGATGCGCCAACTCTGCGTCTCTGCGCCTCCGCGTTACATCCTTGCCCTGTGTAGCTGGCTACCGGGTGGTGAACGTCGTCAGCGAGAGGGCGGGCAGCGTGACGCGGGCGGCGCCGGAAGCGAGCGGCACGGCGCGCCGGGCGCGGAAGAAGACGCCCTGCGAGGTCTCGATCACGTTGAGCCGGCGGATGCTGGACGGGAATCCGGCGATTGCCAGGGTCGTTTGCGCGCCGAAGTTGGCGACATGCAGTGTATAGCCCTCGTGGTCGTCCCGGGGAAAGGCGAAGGCCGCGGCCGCGACCGCCTTGATGGGGCTTTGGCAGGCGATGGCCTCGGATCCCGGCGGGGTGAATGCCGACAAGTGCTGCTGCAGGGCGAGGCGCTCGCTTTCGGGATGGCGTTCGCGAAGGGTTTCCGGCGGCAGCAGGGCGTAGCTTGATCCGTATTCCCAGTATAACACCTGCCGCGGCCGGGCCTGCCGAAGCACGTCGAGATAGAGCGCCATCTCGCGCAGCGCATAGTTGTAGCCGTGCAACTGCACCTCGCGCCAGTGGGGATCGGCGCCGATCTCGCCGACGATCAGCGGCAGGCCGGTTTGTTCGGCGAGCGCGCGCCAGGCGGCGTAGTCCGCCTCCTCGGCCGCGTCCCAGGCGTGGAAGGAAATTCCCGCGGCCCGCGCCATCAGGACGCTGTTGGTCAGCACGGGAGCGAGGTATTCCGTGCTGGCGCGCGCGGCGGTGGAGATGTCGCCGAGCATGAGGCGCGTCTCCAGGCCGCGGCGCAGCAGCGCCTGGTTGACGGCAAGCAGTGCGTCGCGGTGCTCCTCCGGGGTGAAGATGACATTGGCGCCCCAGTCGGGCTCGTTGAAGGAGAAGGTCTCGGGCACGACCCCGCGCGACCGGCGCAGGTAATCGAGATAGGCGGCGATCATGCCGGCCAGGTCGTCGTAGTGTTCGGGAGCAATGCGGTTCTGGTCGTGTTTTGGGGAATGGGCGAGGATCCAGGCCGGGACGCGCCAGGTGCTGATCTGTAGCCGCGTGCCGTCGCGGTGCAGCGTCGCCGCGAGACCGAGGCTCTGCCACAGCTCGCTCCACGGGCGGTCGGCCGCGGACAGCATGCGCATCCAGTCGGCATGCGGATCGCGGCTGCCGGCGGGCGGCGGGCGGAGGTCGTCCAGATGCAGGCGGATGCGTGCCACGCGCGGCCGCAGCCGCCGGCGCACCTGTTCGGTCACCGGGTCGTCGAGTCCGAAGCAGAAGTTGCCGCCGAAGCCTTCGAAGGCGCCCATGCGCCGGGCGGGATCGATGGTCAGGGCGCCCGGCGGCGCCGGCGGCCGCGGCGCGCCGAGCGCGGAGAGCACGATGCTGCGCCGCAGGATGCGGTCTGGTGGCGGGGTGCCCGCATGCAGCGTGGCCAGGACGGAGAACTCGGGCCCCCAGCGGCGTCCGTCCTGCACCAGCAGGCGCAAGAGGGTGTCCGAGCCGAGGGATACGCCACGGGTGCCGTCGGCGTTCCAGAGGGTGCATTGCGATCCCTCGCGGATGCGCAGGTGCGGCTCGCCGGGAACAAGAGGCAGGTCGCCGCGGGTCTCGTCGATGCGGAAACTGCCGCCGGCGAAGTCCGGCGCCGGCACGTTGAGCATCAGGAAAACGCCGGCCAGCGCCTGCGTGCCGAGGTTGGAGACGCTGATGTCCACCGCCAGGTCGTCGCCCACGCGACGGACACTCTGCTCCAACAGCGCGCCGCCGCCCAGGGTTCCCGGCGGCAACTGGACGCGCCAGTGGCGACCGTCCGGCCGCGTCGCGGCCTGCAACCCCGCGGCGGAGTCCAGATAGACGACCTCCTTCCAGTCCGGCGCGACAATGGCTATGCGCAGGTCGGCCGGCACCCACATGTCCCCAAGCGGCAGGTGTCCGATGCGCGTGGTGTTGTCGGCGGCCATCGATGCCGCGGCGCCGACCGCGGCCAGCACCATCGCCGACAGGAGCGACGTGCCGCGACGTCGTCCGCAGGCTTGAACCATGCATGACATGCGCCAATGCCAAGCAGTTCCCATGCCACATGTGAGTTCGCAGTTTGGCAGTTTGGGACCGATCACCCCCCTGGACGTCATCGGCGCAATGCGCTATCCTGCCGACAAATCCATGAACCGCATCCTCGTCGCGATCTGCCTGCTCTGCTGCAGCAACGTCTTCATGACCATGGCCTGGTACGGCCATCTGAAGAACATGAGCCACCGGCCATGGCTGGTGGCGGCCCTCTGCAGTTGGGGCATCGCGCTCTTCGAGTACCTGCTCCAGGTGCCGGCCAACCGCATCGGACACCAGGTCATGACTGTGGGACAGCTCAAGATCCTGCAGGAGGTCATCACCCTCAGCGTCTTCGTCCCCTTCTCGATCCTCTTTCTGAAGGAACGTCCGACGCTCGACTACCTGGGCGCCGGCATCTGCCTCCTGGGCGCGGTCTTCTTCATCTTCCGCACACGGATCTTCGGCGCCTGATCACCCTTCACCCTTCCACCGCGGCCTGCGTCGCCAGCCTTCGACCCACAGCTCGCCGAGCATGGAGGTGATGGCCAGCAGCAGCAGGGGCGCGAAGAGGCTCCGGCCGCGCCGCAACCGCAAAACCGCCTGCTGGCGTGCCGTGGCGCTTCCGGCACGGATGACCTGGTGCGGCACGGCGGCCAGGGCCGGCACATTGTCGCCGCGCACGCGGCGCGGCACGGACTCGCGTGGATCGCCGCACACCGCCATCTGGCGCACCGCCGTCCCCTGCGTGAGCTGGTAGATGCCGGCGCGCGCCGGCAGCCGCGCCTCGGAAGGCGTCATTTGCCAGCGCCCCTGGTCGCCCTCCCGCGCCAGAACCTCAATGGCCGCGTCCGGCGGCGGCGCATCCGTCTCCCGTGCTGCAATGCCGGCCAGCGGACGTCCGGCGATCCCCTGCTCGCCCGTGAAGCCGCCAACGCCCGCCAGGGCCAGCCCCTGCGCGAAGGCGACGAAGGAAGCCTTGTGCGGCAGGCTGCTCCAGGCCGGATCCCAGGCCACGCCCGATACCACCAAGCTGCCACGCCCCACGTTCCGCCGCGCCAGCAGCACCCGGCGCGCATCGAGCCCCGCCAGCGCCGCCACCCCGTCCGCGAGCAGGGGATGCGCCCGGAACACCCGGATGCCGCGCCAGAGCGGCGCGCCGTCGGCGGCGCGCAGTTCGTCCCAGAGCGTGTCATCGGCTTCCAGCACCCGCCATTCGGCCCCCGACTCGTCGCGGAACTCGTCGTCCCAGCGCATGCCGCACCAGTCGGGCAATGACGGCGGCGGCGCCGTTGCGCCGGCCTGCGGCGCCACCAGCGCCTGTCCGCCCTCCATCAGAAAGGCCTGCAGCGGTGCGGCAACATCCGCTCGCGAAAGCTGCTCCGCCGTCGTCGCCACCAGCGCCGGACGCGGTGCCTGAGCCAGACGGCCGGCCAGGTCTTCGGGCGGCACGCTGCCGACACGGAGCCCCGTGAGGGCGCCGTCGTCGTCCGGCGCGAGCGCCGGGGCCAGCAGGCCATGCGGCGCGGCGCCGCCGACGAGGAGCGCCTCCACGCCTTCGGAGGCGGGGATCGCCAGCCAGGCCACGGAGGCGGCGCCCGCCGCGCGTCCCTCGAGCCAGGCATGCACCCGCTGTTCCCCGGCGGCCGGCGCCGGCAGGGTGACAGCCATCTCGCGCTCGCCGCGCGCGGGCACTTTGATCGCTTCCCGGTATTGTCCGCCGGATGTGCCGGTCTGCACATTCAGCATGACTTCGGCATCGGCGTCAGCCGCGTTCCGCAGCCGGACGCGAACCTTCCAGGGACGGCCGGCCAGCAACGGCCGCGTCGGCGGCGCGAGCGCTTCAAGGCTCACGCTGCCCGCGAGGTCGTCGTCGTCCCCCACATCGTGCATCAGCAGCGCAATGCCCGGCGGCAGGGACAGTTCTCCGAACACCGGCTCCCACTCGACCGCCTGGAAATCGGTGAAAACATGCACCTCGCCGAAATTGCGGATCGCGCCCCGCAGCGTGCCGATGGCCGCCTGCAGCGTGCGCAGCGGCTCGCCGGAGGCGTGTGTCGTGCGGATCGAGCCGAGCGCCGCGCGTAGCCGCGCGCGGTCGGCCGTCAAGCCCGGCGGCATCGCGGCCGGTGCGTCCGGCACCGTGGTAGCCAGGGCCGCGGCGGACACGGTGCCATCCTCGCAGAGCAGCGTAGCGGCGGCCACCGCGCGCGCCAGGCGGCTCTCGCCCGCGGGACCTGCGGCCTGCATGGAGGCCGAGTTGTCGATCACCGCGACGAGGCTGACGCCGCCGCGCCCGCGCCCGCGCCGCACGGGCCGCGCCAGCGCCAGAAGCAGCGACAGCAGCAGGAGACAGCGCAAGGCCAGCAGCAGCCATTCGCGTATGCGCCGACGGGCGCTCAGGCGCGGATCGGCGGCCAGGAAGAAGAGCAGCGAGGAGAAGGGCCGCGGACGGCGCCGCACGCGGAAGAACAGGTGGAAGACCACCGGCAGCAGGCCGAGCGGCAGCAGCCAGAGCATCAGGGGCGCGAGGAAGGTCACCGCCGGTCCCCCTGCAGACGCAGCAGGGCGGTGTCGACCGCCTCGCGCGTGTCGAGCACATGGTAGTCGCCCAGTGTCTCGGCGCAGGCCCGGCCGAGCCTCCCGATGTGGTCCTCGACGGCGCGCTCGTAGTCCTGGCGTATGTCGTCCACCTCGATGGTCAGCCGCCGACCGGTTTCCAATTCGCGCAGTTCCGAGACGCCCCCGAACGCCAGGCGCCGCTCGCCGCCGTCAAGAACGTGGAGGAGGACCACGTTGTGTCCGTCGTGTCCGAGCCGCCGCAGGCCATGCAGGATCGCTGCGGGCTCCTGGAGGAAGTCGGAGATGCAGACCACCAGGCTACGCGGCGGCAGGCGGTCGGCCGCCTCCAGCAGGGCCGCGCCGATGTCGCCGACGCCATCGGCCTTCAGCGTCTCGAGGGTCTCCAGCAGTGGCCGCAGACCGGCCAGCGTGCCGGTCGGCGGCAGCGCGCGCCCGAGGCGCGCGCCGAAGGTGAAGAGACTGGCGGCATCGCCCTGCGCCACTAGCGCATACATGAGGCCGGCGGCCAGGAAACAGGCGTACTCGAGTTTCGCGCAGGGACCCGCCTCGCGGTAGGCCATGCTGCCGGAGGTGTCGAGCAGCACCGTTCCCACGAGGCTCGTCTCCTCCAGGCTCTGGCGGATCAGGTAGCGGTCCGAGCGCGCGTAGACCGGCCAGTCGATGCGGTTCGGCGGATCGCCGGGCGAATAGGGGCGGTATTCGGCGAACTCCACCGAGGCCCCGTACTCCGGCGAGCGGTGCAGCCCTTCGCCACGCCCGCGGACCGGACGCCGCACGCGTATGCCCAGGCGGTGGACACGCTCGGCCAGCGAAGGGGGCAGAAAACGGAAGACAGCTTCCGGCATGGCGCGGACTACCGTTTTCCCAGGCCGAAGATCTCGAGGCATCGGCGGAAGTCGGCCGGCAGCGGGCTGTGGGCGTGCAGCCGTCCCCGATCCATGGGGTCGTCGAGTTCCAGTTCGGAGGCATGCAGCATCTGTCGCGGCACGCGCAGGAAGCGTGGATCGCGGCTGGTCTTGAGCCCGTGCAGGCGGTCGCCGACGACCGGGTGGCGCACCGCGGCCAGATGCAGGCGGATCTGGTGCGTGCGTCCGGTCTCGATGCGCACGTGTGCCAGGGAGACGTCGTCGGTCACGGCCAGGCGCCGGACGTGTGTGCGCGCCGGTTCGCCGCCGAGTGGCGTGTCGATCGTCGTAACCGCTTGTTCGAGGCGACCCACGACCAGCGCGTCATAGTGCTTGCTGACGCGCCGCGTCTTGAAGACCGACACGGCGCGGTTGAAGGCCTCGGCGCCGCGCGCGACCAGCAGGCAGCCCGAGGTGTCGCGGTCGAGGCGGTGGACACAGCGCAGCGCGGGCTGGCCCGTCTGGGCGCGCAGGAGTTCCTCGAGTCCGCCCGGACCGATCGAGAGCATGCCGCACGGCTTGTCCACGAAGAGGTAGTGCTCCGTCTCGTTCAGGATGCGGATGCGGCGGGGCGCCTCCGGCCGCGGATCGGAAACGCGCGCGTCGACCGTGTCGCCGCCCTGCAGCGCATGGCGCGCCATCCAGATGCACTGCCGGTTGACAAAGACCTGGCGGGCGTCGATCAGATCCTTGGCCTGGCGTTTCGACAGCTTGAGCCGCTCCGCCAGGAAGTTCTGCAGCGTTTGTCCCGCTTCCGGACGCGTAACGGAAAGCGAAAGGATCGGATGGGTGTGGGTTTGCATGGCAGGGCGGCGGGACTCATAGTCCCCGCCGGCGATGGACGCTAGAGACTCGGATGCGCGCCCCACTGCACCAGGCTGTCGAACGGCTTGCGCGGGGACTGGTGCGCGGCCACGCTCAGCGGATCCACCGGATGGCCCAGCGGCAGCAAAACCACGGGTTCGATGTGGTCGGGCAGGACGAGCTGGCGCCGTACTTGGTCGGTGTCGAAGGCGCAGATCCAGCATGTGCCCAGGCCGAGTTCGGCGGCGGCCAGGGTCATGTGGTCGGTGGCGATGGCGGCATCGATGTCCGCGTGGTCCTTGCCGTCGGCGCGGTGGTAGGACTTGCGGTGGTCGGCGCAGACGACGATGACGACCGGTGCGCCGCGGAACCATTCGCGGGGATAGGCGCCGGCGAGCTCGTCCAGCTCGGTGCGCTCCGTGACAACGATGAACCGCAGCGGCTGGTTGTTGCAGGCCGAGGGGGCCGCACGGGCCGCATCGAGGACCGCGAGCAGATCGTCGCGCGCCACGGGACGGTCGGCATAGAGGCGCACCGAGCGGCGCATGTGGATGAGTTCGGCGAATTTCATGGCATTTACCTTTACGACTACCGCATGAGCAGCATGACAACCGCCAGGGCTGGAAACGCGAGCAGCGCGCTGACCACAACTATCGCCGCCGCCAGGTCGCGGTCGGCACCCATCTGGTCGGCCATGACGAACGAGGCCACGGCGGTGGGAGTCGCCGAGAAGAGCACCGCGATCAGCAGGTTGTAGCCGCCCAGTCCCAGGACGCGTCCCATAGTATACCCGATCAGCGGCGCCAAGGCGACCTTGAAGAGCGCGGCGGCGCAGGCGTTCCAACCATGCCCCCGGACGCGCTCCGGGCTGAGCGCGGCGCCCAGGGCGAACAGAGCGGCCGGCAGTCCCAGTCCTCCCACGGCGCGCAGGGTCCGCAGCAGCGCGTCCGGCAGTTGCAGGGCAAGGTGGCGCGCCATCAGTCCCAGGGCGCAGGCGATTATCAGCGGGTTGCGCGCGATCTCCATCAGCGTCCTGGCGATACGCCGTGCCCGGTGGCCCTCCCCCGGTTTCAAGAGCAGCAACACGGCGGCCACGTTGAAAACGGGGATCGTTGGCGCCAGCGCCAGCACGGCGGCCGCCCGCGCTCCGGGATTGGCCGCGAGCGCGAAATAGACCACGGGAATCCCTACGTATACCAGGTTGCCGCGGAAGGCCCCCTGTACAAAAACCCGTAGCGCCGGGCGCGGCAGACGCCGCAGGGCCGCCACCGCCCAGGCGCAGATCCCCGCCAGCAGCGAGGCGCCGAGAATCACCGCCGCGATGCGCAGAGCGTCGCCGCCGGAAGCCTGCGCTCCGGCGATGTCGAGAAATAGCATGCAGGGGAGCCCGACCCAGAAGGCCAGCTTGTTGAGACCATGAAAACATATCTCCGGCATGAAACCACCGGCCCGCAGGGCGGCGCCCAGGAGGATTATCAGCATCACCGGCAGCAGCGAGCCTAGGACAGCCACCCACATCATAGGGTCACCCGGCCTCCCGCCGGCGGAAGAACCGGCCTGTCGCCACGGTCTCGAAGCCGAGCCGCGCATAGAAGGGTTCCAGTGCGGGATCGCACTCGGTGAGCAGGAAGACCTCCCGCACCCCTTCATGCGCCAGCGCGGCGAGGACGGCACGAATGGCGTGCGAGGCGTAGCCCCGGCGCGTCATCGTCGGATCGGTGCCAACATTGTAGATGCTGCCGCGTCCCTGGCGGCAGAGGGTCGTCAGCAGGGCCACCGTCTGCTCCCCTTGCAGCAGCAGCCAATGGCGCACATCGAAGTCACCGCCGTCACCGCCCCTCCACGTCTCCGCCTCGGGAATCGGCATGGCGGCCCCGGGCGGCGGGGCCGCCCCCCAGTAGACATCGCCGTAGAGCCGGTTGAACCGCAGGGCCTGCGCCGGCGTGACGACCGGCTGCAGCGCCAGGCCGTCCGGCAGCGTGGCGGCCGCGCCGGTAATACCGCGCGCCATCCAGGCGTTCTGTCCCGTCGCCTGCCATCCGTCCGGAAGCGTCGTCCCATCCTGATCGGTCAGATACCAGAACGGTTCACGGCCGCGCGCGGCGAAGGCCCGCGCGATCAGCGCCTCGTGACGGCAGGCGTCCGGAACCGCGTCGACAAAAAGGACATTCCACATGGGATCCGCCTCGCGCGCCGAGAAGACCATTGTGCCGGCCCGCCCGGGCGCGGGCACGACCTCGTCGATGAACATGCCCCGCTGGGCCGCTATGTGGAACGCCAGCCAGTCGCGGTAGGCGGCCATTAGAGATGTTCCTCTCCGCGCGGCTTCAGTAAATGGCGCTTCAGCATCTGGTCGGGACAGAAGGAGCGCTTCGACTGCCGCAGGCCGGGCGCGCCGAGGTCCTGCTCCAGGTTGATCCACTCCGAGCGCCCTAGCAGGGCGCGGGCCGCGCCGATGCGTACCGCCTGCGTCGCGCCGGGCTGATGGCGGAGCGCCTTCTCGAAATGGACATCGGCCACCGACGGCGTGACGAAGCTCCAGACGGAGAAGGCCAGCAGATGGCCCTGTCCGTCGAGCAGCTTGCGCCCTTCCAGCCCCAGTTCCCCGAAATGATCGAGGGCGCACACCAGCGCCACCCGCTCCTGCTCCGCGCCATCCACCGGATGCTCCTGCTGCATGCGGAGCGCCAGCGCCATCAGCGCCGCCGCATCCGGCGGCGCCACGGGCTCCAGCCGGCTGCCGGGCGCATCGCGCTCGAAATGGCGCAGGAGACGGCGCGTATTCTGGTGGCAGTGTCCCTTGACCGCGGCCAGGTTTTCCGTCCGGTAGAGGTAATCCTCGTCGGACTCCATACTGTCGATATGGTATAGGGCTGACAGCGCCTCCCCGTGGGTTTCGACGTAGTCCGCCGGGACATCGCCCCATATTAGTGGCCGCCCGGACGCCGCGGAGGCGGCCTGTCGGACGCGTTCCAGCTCCGCCGGCGTGAACCAGGCGCCGAAGGGGAACATAAGGCTGCCGACGCTCCGCGCCATGACCAGGAGACGCCCGTCGATGCGGGCGAAGACGTTCCGGTAGACTTCTCTCCAGGCGAAAAGGTTGACGAAGCTGCATTCGCAACTGGGACGGCCCAAGATGGCCGCCGCCGCTTCGAATTCGGCCCGGTCCTGAAGCGTGATCGGATGGAAGGATAGTTCTGGAGGTATCAAGCGGTTCCAATTTATCGCCTTTCAACACCGATGTAAAGGATGTGCCGCAAGCCTTCCGGCTCGGCTAACCACGGAGTGCGAGAAGGTGCATGGGAGCCGATAGCCTTGCGTACGGGCGACCATTGGGATTTACCACGAAGATCACGAAGGACACGAAGGCGGGATTGAAGAACTGCCGCCGAAAGTGTAAAGTTTGGCTTTTCGCGCAAGACGTATCAGGAGCCAGCATGCAGAAACTTAAGATCGCCATTATCGGCACGGGCGGCATCAGCGAATGCCATATCGAGGGCTACAAGAAGCTCCCGGAAGTCGAACTGTACGCCTTCTGCGATATCAACCGCGAGCGGGTCGAGGCCAAGGCGGCCCGGCACGGAGTCCCGCTAGACCGGTGCTTCACCGACGTGAACGCGATGCTGCGGGCGCTGCCCGAGATCGATGCGGTGAGCGTCTGTACCTGGAATAGTGCGCATGCCGTCTGCACGATTGCGGCGCTCAAGGCGGGCAAGCACGTGCTGTGCGAAAAACCTATGGCGATGAACACCCGGGAGGCGCGGGCAATGCAGGCGGCGGCCGAGAAGGCCGGCAAGCTGCTGATGATCGGGTTCGTGCGGCGTCATGGCAATGACGCCCGCGTCGTCAAGGACTTCGCCGAGAAGGGGATGTTCGGCGACATCTACTACGCCAAGGCCGCCTATCTGCGCCGCAATGGGAATCCTGGCGGCTGGTTCGGCGACAAGTCGCGCTCGGGCGGCGGTCCGCTAATCGATCTGGGCGTGCATGTGATCGACTTTGTCCGCTACGTCATCGGCAATCCGCAGCCGGTCTCGGTCTATGGCGCGACCTTCCGCAAGCTCGGCAACCGATCCAACCTCAAGTCGGTCAAGGGCTATGTGGCGTCCGATGCCCGGTCCGCCGGCAGCGAAATCTGCGATGTCGAGGATCTGGCGACCGCGATGGTACGGTTCGACAACGGCACGGTCCTGCATGTCGAGGCGAGCTTCAGCCTGAACATCAAGACCGGCCGAGGTGACATCGAGTTCTTCGGGACCAAGGCCGGCGCCAAGCTCGACCCGAAGCTGGAAATTTTCAGCGAGCTCAACGACTACATGGTCAACATCGACTTCGCGGACGATACCGCGCTGAGCTTTTCCGGGCTTTTCGACAAGGAAATCAGTCATTATGTAGACTGCGTGCTCGGCCGCAAAACCTGCATAGCACCCGCCGAGGATGGCGTTGTCCTGATGCGCATTCTCGACGCGATCTACCGTTCGGCCACGACCGGGCACGAAGTCAGGCTTTAGGGGTGGCCGTCCTCCGACCGGCGGCTACGACGCCGCGACCATGCGCGGCGCGAGCGTGACCCGGCGCCCTTCGCGGTGCGCCGCGTAGATACCGAGAACGAGGTCGACCGTTTCCGCCGCCGCGCGGGCGGTGACGAAAGGCGCGCCGCCGCCGCGGATGGCCGCGAGCACGTCGGCGATCTGGGCGGCATGCCCGCCGCCGTAGTAGGTCTTGCCGAGCCTTTCGGCCTCCGCCGCGCAGGCGTCGAACTCCGCCGCGACGCGGGCCGCGACCGCGGGGTCGCGGAAGCTCAGCTTCACGGGCCGGTCGTTGCGCATTTCGATGGAGCCCTCGGTGCCGTGGAACTGTAGCGAAGGCTCCCAGTCGATATGGCTGGCGCAGGTGGCCTCGATCGTGCCCACGGCGCCGCAGGCGAACCCCAGGGTGGCGCTGGCGACGTCCTCGGTCTCCATGCAATCCTGGTGCGCGAGGTTGGCGTAGGTGCCCGAGACGGTGCGCACGCCGCCGGCCATCCACTGCAGCAGGTCGATGTAGTGGATCGCCTGGTTGATGAGCACGGCCCCGCCCTCCCGGCTCCAGGTGCCGCGCCATGCGTCGCCGCGATAGTAGTCCGCGCCGCGCCAGCAGCGCATCTGCATCCCGGCCGTCAGCAGCGTGCCCAGCGCGCCCTCGCGGATCAGGCTGCGGATGCGCTGTTTGAGCGGCTCGTGGCGGTGCTGGAAGATGCCGGCGAAAACAAGTTCGGGGTGTTCATCGCCGGCCCGGAGCATGGCGTCGAGCCCCTCGGCGGAGTGCGCCAGGGCCTTCTCGCAGATGACGTGGCGGCCCGCCGCAAGCGCGGCGCAGGCGATCGGCGCATGCGAGGCATGGTCGGTGCAGATGGAGACCAGGTCGATATCCGGGGCCTCGAGCATCTGGCGGACGTCGGCCGTGACCCGCGGGATGCCGTGGTCGCGGGCCAGCTTCTCGGCCTTGGCGATCTCCAGGTCGCAGGCCCATGTGATCTGCACGTCCGGTTGACGGAGGTAGCAGGCGGCATGGGTGGGCGCGATGACGCCGCAACCGACAATTCCTACGCGAATGAGCTTCATGCAAATCCTTCGGAAAGTTTTCGACGCGCCACTTTAGCGTTCGGCACTGCCGCAAGCAAGGGAAAACGGGGAACTACTCGCGCTGGCGCGTGCTCTTCCGCCTCTTCCGCTACGAGCGCGTCCCCGGAAGCCGCGCCGTGGATCTCCTCTTCCTGCCGCTCGGGCGCGGGCGGCCGGATCTGCCGGCTCCGCTCACCGCACCGGTTCGATCAGGCGGTTAAGCTTTGTGACCCACCCCCGGGTCGTGCGTTCCGCCGTGATGAGCCGGGCATCATGTGTCAAGGCGAGCGCAATGTAGACCGCATCATAAGTCGTGGCACCGTATTCCAGCGCGGTTTGCAGCACCATGCGCCGATCCGGCTCCGCCACCTCCAGCGGCGCGTCGAGGTGCAAGTCCAGGATGTCCGTTGCCAGTCGCGAGTCGATCGAGCTTCGTATAACCAGCGTCCGCAGCACGTTGGCGAACTCCCAATAGTGAAGAGAGGGAACCAGCATGCGTATCCTGCCGGCAAGCAGACGCTCCTGGGTCTGTTGTTATATTGCCGCTGCTGATTAATCTGGAACTCAGGGAATCAGGAAATGCGCAGGTTTGGTGCATTTTCCTGTTTTCCTGAGTTCCAGATTCAAGGACTGCCAATAAATCAACACTCCCTCCTGCCAGGCCTGCGCCGCGGCCGAGAACGATTCGTCCAGGTACCACGCGACGGCCACGCTCGTGTCGATGACATAGGTGTTCATCGCGTGTCCCGATCATGGCGGACGATGTCATGGGCTTCGGGCCGGACGCGCAGACGCTCCGTTTCCGCACGCACCTTCTGCAGCCGCTCCTTGTAGCTCAGGCGGCGTCGCTCTTCCTGCTTGGCGGCCACATAGGCTGCCAGGGCTTCGTGAACCAGTTCCTTCTTGCTGCGTTTGGAGCTATACCGAAAAGCCTCAGCCAGCAACCCGTCGTCCAGGTCGATATTGGTTCTCATACACAAATCATACACCAGGCACATGAAAAATGTCAATGCTATTGCCAGTTTCCGGCTCCACTTTGAATCGTCTTGCCAAGCCCTGGCCAATCTGCGATGGTTCTTTTTCACACTGGATACAGGCCATGAAGCATGACGCCCGTTGACGAGAGTGAAGCGGGTGCAACGGCGCGGCAGGCGCATGCCTAAGGAATACCATGAGCTCTTCTGAAATCAAGCTTCCAGCCTGCGGGCTTTTTCTGGGGTCGGGTGTCTACGAGCATGGCGGGCGGCTGATCTCCTCCGGCAAGGCGTTCACGTGCTGGGCGCCGGACTACCCGTCGGCGCGCGAGACCGTCGATCTCTGCGTCGCGGACAACCAGGGCAACATCCTGCAGTTCTGGCAGAGCGGCGCGCACCTGCTCGACCTCTTCCGGGCGGCGGTCGACAAGGGGCTCTACGTGATGTGCCTCTATTCCTCGGCTCCGCCGGAGGTCGCGGCCCGGTTCAAGGAGTTGGGCGGCCACTATCTCGGCTACGACTTCGGCGAGCGCTACACGTTCCGGCTAGAGGGGATCGACGGTGCGGGTGAAGTTGGGGTGGGGGAGGTCACGCTGCGCGACCTGGCGGAGGGACTGCTACGCCAGGTCGGCGACCACGTCCGGGAGCGGAAGGCCGCCGGCTGGGGACACATCATGACCACGGGCGGCAAGTTCCATATGGACTACGAGGTGGCCGCCGGCGTGGACATCCCGCTCTACGAGGATTTCGGCCAGTCCAACATGATGATCTCATCGGCACTCTCCCGCGGCCTCTACCGGCAGTACGGCCTCCCCATGTGGGGCACGCACCTGGCGCACGAATGGTATTCCTGGTTTCCGCAGGCCAATCCGCTTAAGTTTCCCGTGTTCCAGGCCTCCATGCGCCTCAAGTACCTGACCGGGGCAAAGATCATCATCAACGAAAGCGGCAACTGGGCGCTGCAATCGTCGCTGTGCCCCGATTCGCCCATGCACACTTTGCCGCGCGTCCTTGGCGACCCTCCCAGCCTGCGCCATACCGGCAAGGAGTTTCAGGATCGTCACATCGACGAGGCACGCAAGCTGTTCTGCAACATCGACTACCGTTCACCGACGGCGGCCAAGTACCGCAAGGAGATTTCCGTCTTCTACGACTTCGTCAAGGCCAACCCCGCGCCGGCCGGCCAGCCGGAAGCCACCGTGGCGGTGGCCAAGGGCAACTACGATCTCTGCGGTGTCGAATACTGCCCCGAATCGCCCGTTGCCAGCGCCTTTTCCTTGGCGGAACGGAACCCCGACTGGTACCAGGGCGCCCCCGAGCGCGGTTGGGAGATCGTCAAGTCGGTCTTCTACCCGCGGCCGCCGGTTGTGGAGCCCAACAAGAGCTTCAACCTGGCCGGGTCGCCGTACGGCATGGTCGACATCGTCAGCTTCGCCGAGGACCACATCGACGCCGAGTTCCTCAAGCGCAACTACAAGACCCTGATCTTCAGCGGTTGGAACACCTGTTCAGAGAAGCAGTATACCGTCCTGGTCGATTATGTGAAAGCGGGCGGACGGGTCTGCCTGGGCATTCCCCACCTGTCGCGCGACCTGAACCGCAACTACCGCAACTACACCGTGGCGGACCTGGTCAACCAGGGCGATTTCTCCGAATTGTGCGGCGTCAAGGTTTTGGGCCGCGGCGAGCGTTTCTACTGGGCCACGGGGAACGAGTTGACTCCCAACGCCCTGGGACTGGCCGTCCCACGCCGCTACGGCATCATGGGTGTGCCGCTGGGGCGGCTGGAGGTGACCGATCCGGAGGCCATCGAGGTGCTGGCGGCCGACGATGAGGAGTTCCGGCCGCTGATTCTCCGGCGCAAGCTGGGCAAGGGCGAAGTCTTCTTCATCAATTCCTGGGCCTATCCCGGGGCGCTCAACAACGACAATGGCCCCGGCTGCACGGTGGACTCCAAGGGCCTGATGGGCCTGCTGTACGGCTACCTCGCCTCGATCTCGCGAGGTCACGTCTGGATCACCGGGCCGGACATGGCCGCGCCGGATGCCGACTGCGAATACATCGCCTTCTCGTTCTATCCCGACGCGGGCAAGATATGCCTTCAGAACATCGATTTCCGGAATCCGCGCCGCTGCGTGCTGCACCAGTTCGGCGACGTCGAACGGATCGAACTGGCCCCGGCCGAGTTCCGCATCCTGCACTCGGTCGTGCTTAAGCCCGGCGAGAAATTCAACCCGCGGTAAGGGCGGGTAGGAGCGACCATGACCATCATCGAACCGCATATCCACATGTACTCCCGCACCACCGACGACTACGAGTCGATGTATGCGGCGGGCATCCGGGCCTGTGTCGAGCCATCCTTCTGGATGGGCTGCAACCGGCGCTACAGCGGCACCTTCTTCGACTACTTCCAACTGATCCTCGAGTTCGAGACGGTTCGCGCGCGGCGGTTCGGCATCGATCACTTCGCCGCCATCTCGCTCAACCCGAAGGAGACCGAGGATACCGGTCTCGCGGACGAGGTCATCGCCGGATTGCCGGCCTACCTCGACCACCCGCGTTGCGTCGCCCTCGGCGAGATCGGCTTCAACAATATCACGCCCAACGAGGAGCGCGCGTTCGTCCGCCAGATCGAGATCGCCCGGGCCCGCCGCCTGCCTGTCGTCGTCCACCTGCCGCACGTCGACAAGCTCCGCGGCGCCGAGCGCATCGTCGCCATCATCCGCGAGATGCGGCTCGATGTGGACCGCATCGAGCTCGACCACAACACCGAGGAGACGATGGCGCTCTGCAAGGGCTCGGGCTGCTACTGCGGCATGACCGTCTATCCCATCTCCAAGCTGACGCCCGCGCGCGTGTCGGAGATCATCCATCAGTTCGGCAGCGACCGCATGATCGTCGACGGCTCCGCCGACTGGGGCGTCTCCGATCCGCTCAGCCTGGTCAAGGTCGTCGACTACATGGGGCGGCATGGCCACACCGAGGCGACCATCCAGAAGCTGGTCTTCGACAATGCCCACGCCTTCTACGGCCAGTCGCCCCACTGGCAGCCAGATTTCACGCTGACCCCTATCGACCCGCACGTCTTCCAGCGTTGAAGGCCTTGATGTGCGCGTCGCCGGAGTAAAGCGATTCGACGCGGCCGTCTGGCAGCCGGAGGCGGAGCGAGCCATTGGGATTGACGCCGTCCGCCGTGCCGGCGAGCGCGCCGGCCGGGCGCTCTACGGTGATCGTGTGGCCGCGCAGCGCATCGCGATCGCGGAGCCGCTCCATAAATGGCGCGAGGCCCTGACGCTGCCAGGCGGCGTAGTCGCGCTCCAGGAAACCGAGCAGCGCGGCCAGCAGTTCCGCCCGCTGCACCGTGACACTCGTGGCCATCTTGAGCGATGTGGCCGTCGTCCGGAGTTCATCCGGCAGCGCCCCGGCTTCGAGGTTGACGTTGATGCCGATGCCGGCGACGACATGCTGGATACCGTCCATTTCCGCCTGCAGTTCGCAGAGGATGCCGCAGACTTTCCGGCCGCCGATCCATATGTCGTTCGGCCACTTGACCCGCGGTTCGCCCACGGGGAGATGGGGCGCCAGGGCGTCGGCAACCGCCAGACCTATGACCAGCGGCAGGCTCGTCACCCGCGCCACCTCGACGGTCGGCCGCAGCAGGAGCGAGAAGTAGAGACCGGTGCCCGGCGGCGAGAACCAGCCGCGCGACATCCTTCCCCGTCCCGCCTCCTGCCGTTCCGCGACGACGACCGCGCCCTCCGGCGCGCCCTGCGCGGCTAGCCGGCCCAGCACGGCGTTGGTGGAGGGGGTACTGGCGAGATAGTGGTAGACGTGGCCGAAGGTTCGCGTCCGTAGGCGCGGCAGCACCTCGGTCGGGACGGCGGCGTTCGGGACGGCGGTCAACCGGT
>CAYPJN010000013.1:0-17223 GCA_964411055.1 uncultured Lentisphaerales bacterium
GGACGCCCCGATCCCGATGCCATGCCCGCGGAAGTCCGGGAACTGCTGGAGGCGCGCGCCGCCGCGCGCAAGGCGCGCGAGTGGGGCGAGTCGGACCGGCTGCGCGACGCCATCGCCGCGCTGGGCTGGGAAGTGCGCGACACGCCCGGAGGGCAGCAGTGCAAGCGCGCCTGACAGGCCACTTCATCACCTTCGAGGGCCCCGAGGGCAGCGGCAAGTCGACGCATATCCGCCGGCTGGCCAGCCGGCTGCGCGCGGCGGCGCACGACGTAATCGTCACGCGCGAGCCGGGCGGCACGTCCCTCGGCGAGGCGATCCGCGGCCTGCTGCAGCACGACGCCGCCGGGGAGTCGCCGGTGCCGCGCGCCGAGGCGCTGCTCTTCTGCGCCAGCCGCGCCCAGCTGGTGCAGACGGTGATCCGCCCCGCCCTGGCACGCGGGGCCTGGGTGCTCGCGGACCGCTTCGCCGACTCGACCTTCGCCTACCAGGGCGCCGGCCGCGGCTTCCTCCTCGCCGACCTGCAGGCGGCGAACGCCTTCGCTACCGGCGGTCTGGTTCCCGATCTGACCCTGCTGCTCGACCTGGACGCGGACGAGGCCCGCCGCCGCCTGGCCGGACGTGGCGCGCCGGCCGGCGGCGCCGACCGCTTCGAGCGCGAGCCGCCCGACTTCCATGCCCGGCTGCGCGCCGGCTTCCTAGCGCTCGCGGCCGCCGAGCCCGGGCGCTTCGCCGTGATCCCGGCCGGGCGGCCGGTGGACGACGTGGCGGACGACGTCTGGCGGACGGTGGCCGACCGTCTCCCCGTGCCGCCCGGAAGCGTGTGAGCCATGCTGATCGAAGACGCCAGAAGACTGCTCCGCCAGGCATTCGAGACGCGGCGCCTGGCGCATGCCTACCTGCTGGTCGGCGCGCCGCGCGGCGCGGCCGGCGAGCTGGCGGTCGACATCATGCAGCGCCTGGCGTGCCTCGATCCGCAGCAGGCCCCCTGCGGCAACTGCGACCGCTGCCGCCAGGTGGCGGCGCGCACGTGGTGCGACAACCTCTGGGTCTTTCCCGTCAAGAAGTCGCGCGTGATCTCGATCGAGCAGATGCGCGAGACGCCCGGCACCAAGCTGCCCCCGCCCTACTTCCTGCCGTGGCTCGGCGGGACGGCCTTTGCCGGCGGCTGGAAGGCCGGCGTGCTGGCCGGCGCCGACCGCATGACGGAAGGGGCCGCCAACGCCTTCCTCAAGATGCTGGAGGAGCCGCCGCCGGAAACGCTGATCCTGCTGCTCAGCGACGCGCCGCAGGCGCTGCTGCCGACCATCCGCTCGCGCTGCCAGCGCATCGACCTGGAGGAACCCCCGCCGGAGCTTGAAGAGCCGTGGCGCGGCGAGTTGCTCGCGATCCTGGCGGCGGAGGGCGCGCCCGGCCCCGTGGCGGCGATGGCCGCCGGCGACGGCATCATGCGCATCCTGCAAGCCATGAAGGCGCGCGCGGAAAAGCTGGTCGAGGCCGAGGATGAGGCCGCCGGGCGCGATGGCGGCGGGGACGGCGGCGACGAGGGCCCGCCGGACGTGCCGGACACGGACGCGGACAACGACGCGGAACCGCGGGAACCCCGCCAGGGACGGGCGGACGACAGCCGCGAGGTGCTGGCGGCGCGCGTGAGCTCGCGCTACCGCGAACTGCGCGCGCTACTGCTGCTTGCGCTCCAGCGCTGGTACCGCGACCTGCTGGCGCTGCGCGCCGGCGCGCCGCCCGCGACGGTGCATTACCAGTCGCACCTGGAGGTGCTGCAGCGGCGCGCGCGGCGACTGACCCTGGCGCAAGCCCTCGCGAATGTCGAGGGCGTCGAGACGCTGGCGCGCCAGATGGAGCGCAGCCTGGCGGAACGCGCGCTGCTGGCCTACTGGATGGACCGCCTGGCGGGGGGGGGCGCCTGAGCCATGCCGCGTCTCGCGACCTGCACGCTGCCCGGCGGCCGCTGCTTCGCCGCCGTCGTGCCCGAGGGGCTGGACGCGCGGGTGGGCGCCACCTGCGTCGTCCAGACCGGGGGTGTTCCCGAGCTCTGCCGCATACGCCTGGTGCTCGACGAGGCGGCCGGCGTTCCGCCGGCCGCCCGGGTGCTCCGCCTGGCCACCGCCGAGGACCAGGCGCGGGAGCGGATCAACCGCGCGCTCGCCGCCGAGGCCCTGCGCTTTTTCGATGCCGAGGTGGCGCGGGCGCCGCAGGGCGTGCGCGCGGTGGCGGCGCGCTTCAGCCTCGACCGCTCGCGGCTGTTGCTGGTCTACCGCGCCAACCAGCGCTTCGACGCGCGCCGCGCGGCGGCGGGCCTTTTCCGACGCTACCGCGCCGCCGTCGACGCGCGCCAGGTCGGCATCCGCGACGAGGCGGCGGTCCTTGGCGGCATCGGCTCCTGCGGGATGCCCGTCTGCTGCGCCACATGGCTGCGGGCCTTCCGTCCGGTCAACGTGCGCATGGCCAAGGCGCAGGACATCTCGCTGAACCCGGCGGCCATCAACGGCTGCTGCGGCCGCCTGAAGTGCTGCCTGCGCTACGAGCTCGACCAGTCACAGGCGTCGGACGGCGAGGCGAACGAGGAGGAGTGCGACGCATGACGATCCGCGTGTTCAACGGGCCTAACCTGGCCCTGCTCGGCAAACGCGAGCCGGGCATCTACGGCACAGAGACGCTGGCCGACATCGAGGCGCGCCTGGTCGCGCGCGCGGCCGCGCTGGGCGTCGCTGTCGGATGCTTCCAGAGCGATGTCGAGGGCGAGCTGGTGCGCGCCATCGGCGCCGCGCTCGGCGCCGCCGACGGACTGATCGTCAATCCGGCGGCCTACACGCACACGAGCGTCGCGATCCGCGACGCCATCGCCGCCACCGGCCTGCCGTGTGTCGAGGTCCACCTCTCGAACATCTACCGCCGCGAGGACTTCCGCCACCAGAGCCTGACCGCGCCTGCCTGCCTGGGCGTGATCAGCGGCCTGGGCGCCCTGGGCTACGAACTGGCCCTGGAGGCGCTGGTGCGGCATATCAAGTCAACAAGGGCACACTAGGGAGACGCGTATCATGGAATCGGAAATCCGACTGTGGGTCGTCGGCACTGTGGGCATCGACACGATCACCACGCGCGAGGGGCGCTTCGAAAACCAGCTCGGCGGCTCGGTCACCTATGCCGGGGCGGGCGCCTCGTTCTTCACGCGGGTAGGCTCGGTGGGTGTGGTGGGCAGCGATTTCCCCGACGCCTTCATGGAGCGCTACCTTAAACTCGGCATGGACGTGGCCGGCATCCAGTTCGAGAAGGGCAAAACCTTCCACTGGGAGGGCATCTACGAGGCGGACATGGTGAACCGCCGCACGGTGCGCACCGACCTCGGCGTGCTGGAGAACTTCGCGCCGCAACTGCCCGCGAACTACTGCGGCGCGCCCTTCGTGCTGCTGGGCAACATCAATCCCGACCTGCAACTCCACCTGCTGGACCAGGCCGCGGGCGCGCACTTCGTGGCGGTCGACAGCATGGACCTCTGGATCAACTGCGCGCGCGAGGCGCTGGTCAAGGTGATCGGGCGCAGCCACCTGGTGACGCTCAACGACAGCGAGGCGCGGCAGCTCACGGGGCGCTTCAACCTGCGCCACTGCGCGGCCGCGATCTTCGACATGGGCGTGGAGTTCGTGCTGATCAAGAAGGGCGAGCATGGCGCGCTGCTCTTCTCGCGCGAGGGTTTGGCGATCATTCCGGCCTATCCCGTCCAGGAGGTGCGCGACCCGACCGGCGCCGGAGACATCTATGCCGGCGCCTTCATGGGCTACCTGGCGGCGCACGGCGCCGTGGATGCGGCGATCCTGCGCCAGGCGCTGCTGCACGCCAGCGCAGTGGCGGCCTTCGGCGTCGAGGACCTGGGAACCGCGCGCCTGGAGACGCTGACGCGCGCCGAGATCGACACCCGCGCCAAGGAGCTGCGCGAGATGACGGCCCTTTAGGGTGTTTGGCTGGCGCCGTTCACTCTTTGGCGCCCTGCTGCTTGAGGAAGTCGGCGACTTCCTGTTGCCCGCCGCTGGCGGCCCACATCAGCGGGGTCTTGCCGTCCTTGTCCCGCGCGTCGAGCTTCGCTCCATGCGCCAACAGTGCCTTGACAAGGTCGAGCCGGTTCTTGGCGGCGGCCGCCAGCATCAGCGGCGTCCGCCCCTGCGGGTCGCGCGCGTCCACGTCCGCGCCCTTTTCCGCCAGCAGGTTCACGACCGCCAGCTTCCAGCTCCAGTTGGCCATCCGCGCGGCGGCCAGCATCAGCGGCGTCCGCCCTTGCGCGTCGCGGGCCTCGAGGTCGGCGCCGCCGTTCACCAGCGCCGCGGCCAGTTCCAGCGGCGACTTGCTCCAGGCGGCCACCAGCAGCCGGGTGTTGCCGTCCTGGTCCCTGACGTCCACGTCGGCGCCGCAATCAAGCAGCAGACGCGCCCAGTCGATCCGCCGCGCCATCACGGCCGCCAGTAGCGGTGTCCGGCCTTCGGCGTCCGCGGTGTTCACGTCGACCCCCTTCTTGGGGGCCAGGGTGCGGACGGCCTCGTCGTCGCCGGCGGCCATCGCCCGCCGCAGGGGCGTGGCGCCGGTCTCCGCGGGCGCGCGGGGGACGGCGGGCGCGCCGTTCAGCTCCTGCGCATCGGTGGCGATGGCCGCCTCGATCTCGTCCCAGGACGAGAAGTCTCCGCCCCACATCCAGAAGGTGAACTCCACCGCGGCGCCGGGCGCCACCGCGTCGTAGACCCTGTCGAAGAACGTGCAAGTGTTTTGGGTGGAGTCCACGCGCTGGGTGGCGACCGTCAGCGGCCACTCCTTGATGTCGCGCAGCGGCGTGTGTCGAAGGAAGTAGCCGTGGTCGGCCGGATCGTCCTGGCGGAAGATCACTCCCATGGCCGCCATCAGTTTGGCGTCGTAGGCCGTGAACCAGGGGGCCGGCAGGGAGGCGATCGGCACCCTGCATTCCGTGATGCGGTCGGCCCGGTCGCCGGCGAAGCGGCCCTTGTCGTTGCCCGGCCCGTCGATGCCGATGAACTGTTCGCGCCCCCATACAAAGGGGAAAACGCGCGGCCGGTCGCCGCGGTTGGCCAGGGTGTAGACGTTCTTGATGTAGCGCTTGCCCGCGTAGTAGGTCTGGGTGCGCGTGACGGCGATCCCGGTGGCCAGTTGCTGCGCCCAGCCGGTGCCCGGGGTGTCGTCGGAATGCACGCGCACCACCAGGCTCTCGTTGTCCGCGCTCAGCAGGCACTCGCGCCATTCGTCCTGGCGCCACTTGATGTGCAGGTTGTACCCCTTGGTGTCGTCGGCGCGCATGACGTGGTCGACGGGCACGGCGACGCGTTCGGCGCAGTCGATGTTGATGTCGCCCTCGGCGACCGTGTCGCGTGCGTGGGTGGCCACCTGGTCGCCCGCGAGCTCGTGGTTTCCGCCGGCCACGCAGGTATGGATGTGGCGGTTGGCGATCACGAGTCCGTTGAGGCACTCCCGGACGACCCCCAGGCCGGAGTTCACGATGTTGTCGACCCGCGTGGCGAACAGGTCGGTATCCGACTCGAAGTCGAGTGACACCGTGTAGCGCCCGGCCTTGGGCATGGCGGCCTTCTGCAGGTACAGAGCATGCGTGCCGTCGTCCCACCACCAGCAGTCGTTGGTGGAGGCCGCCGTGCCGCGGGGCACCGTTGCGCCGTCGAAGGCCACGGCCAGGTTGGCGATCCGCGCCGTCGCGGGATGGAAGGGGATGGCGACCGCCACGCGCGACCGCGCGCCGCCTCCCCCCCAGGGGAGGTAGACCGAGAAGTCGTGGATGCGGTAGTCCCAATGGTCCACGTTCCAGACGGGCATGAACTCCGCGTCGTAACAGTGCGTCGGGGCGGGTATGCCCGCCCAGCGGCGCGTGACGAAGGTCGTGAACGGCGTCTCGATGGCGTGGGCGTGGTCGATGGTGCGGAATTGCGGGTCGTCGTCCAACTGCACGGTCACCGCGTGGGCGCCGATGTGCGGATCGGCGCAGCCGCTGCCATACCAGGAGCCGACGCGGATGAGGCCCTCGAACCTGCCGGCCGCGTCGTTCCACACCATGGGCGTGTAGTTGGTCTCCTGTGCCGGCGTGACGACCCGGGCCCGGGCATGCCGGAAGACCGTGTGACGGACGCCGCTCCGGAGCTCCATGGCGACCGGTATGGCGCCGCACCAGCCATCCTCCAGTTTGCCCAGGGAGCCCCGCACCCCGTCGGCCGTCGCGGCCGCCTCCGCGCCCGTGGCGGCCGTACAGGCCAAAACCGCCGCCGACAACCACGCCGCCAATGGGTAATGTCGCCGCAACTCCGTATTCCTGCGCCGCGCCGCCCTAAGTGTCGTTTAGTAGGTGCAGAGATCCTTGAGGCGGATGACCGGGGGCACGTCTTCCATCTCAAGTATGTTCAGCGTCTTCGCGGGCATCTCCACCGCCAGGCCGGTAATGCTGATCGGATAGGTGATCTGCCGGTCGCCCGTGCCGTCGTGAACCCACTGCCACTCGTTCTCGCCGGGCGACGAGATCTTCACCGGCGAGGCTTTCGTCAACGGAAACGAGATGAGGTGCCAGCCGTCGAAGTTGAAGGCCGTCAGACAGGGCCAGTCGTACACCTCGCAGCCGTAGCCGGCCGTGTTGGCGCTCATCCAGGTCTCGCCCTCGGCGTCCCGGATCTCGAAATGCAGCTTGCCCCACGAGGAGTTGCCCTTGACCCAGACGCCGATCGTGTCGGGGCGCCCCTTGACCTCGACCGGCGTCGCCAGCCGCATCAGCGTGCAGTCGCGGACAAGCTCGGGCATTTCAGCCTTGGGCACAAGCGCGAGCTCGATGCAGGCGCCCTTCTCCTCGTCCTGCACCTCCGCGAGCGTGAAGTCGCCCGGCCGCCGGACCGGCAGGTCGTCGGGAATGTTGGCTAGGCGCGGATCCTCGCCGGCGACCAGCGTCCAGTCCGAAGCCTTGTCCATCGGTGCGGCGACCGCGGCCAGGTCCGCTCCCGGGTACGCCTCGTGCCGGAACGCGCGCCGCATCCCGGCGGCGAAGCCCTTGATCGTGCCGGCTTTAGCCGTCAGATAGAGCGGATCCTCGCCGACTTCGACCGTGTGGCCCGCCAGGTCGGATTCCGCGCCGAAGGCGGTCGTCCGGCGGATTTTCGCGCCGGCCGGCGCGTCGAGGGCTACCGTCGTCTCGCCGCGCGGCGTCCAGAGCACGTAGATCGCCTCGCCGCCGCGCAGGAACTCGAGCGCGTAGACCGTCTTCGAGCCCGTCGGCACCATGCGCGCGAAGCGGCTGCTGTCGAGCACCTGCGTCAGCGTGGCGGCGGCGTTGAAGGCCGGGCGCGGGTAGAAGAGTGGCGCGCGCTCGAAGTAGCCGCCGCTCCAGACGGTGTTCCAGTAGCTGTTGTTGTGCTCGCAGAAGCCGCCGATCGGGATCAGCTTGAACTTCCAGGCGTGGGCGATGAGCGCGGCGCGGGCTTTGAAGGTGTTGCCGCGGCGCGGGTTCGGGCGCAGCCGGTCCGCGTAGCATTTCCACTCGAAGCAGGCCTCGGGCGGGCACGTGTAGCCATAGATGTCCGCCAGCTTCTTGAGCATCCAGTTCTGCTGGGCCACGCTGATCTCGGGGGGTATGCTCATGCCGACCGACTCCTCGCCCATCGCGTCGATCATGTCGGCCGGGTATTTTTCGCGGAACAGCTGGGCGATCAATCCCAGCGAGGAGCCCGAATTGCCGACGACGAGCCGGACGCCCGGCGCGTTGCGCCGCCAGGCCTTCGCGGTTTCCAGAGCGTCGGCCGCGCGCTTCTTCTGGCGCTCGAGATCATTCTCGGTCAGCTCGGTCTTGCCGCCGACGAGTTCCAGCGGCACGGGCCCGCCGCCCGATTCGTGGAAAATGATCGCCATGCCGCAGTGCGGAAAGCGAGTGACATAATCCTTGATGAGGCGTTCCGTCTCCGCCGCCTTCTCTTCGGGCGTGTTGCCTTTGACGCGACTCGGGCGGAGGTACGGGAACTCGCCATAGGTCAGCTTCCACTTTGCGACATCCTGCTCGTTCATCTTGGCGCACGCACCGGCGCTGAACATCGTGCGGCGTATGCCCTCCCGCTTGAGCACGTCGCCGATGACCGCCATGTCGCTCGGCGAACCGTGGGCGCCGGCGAAGTTCCAGGAAAAATAAGGTGACTCGTAACCCGCCTTGCGCGTGTCCGGCGGCAGCAGCGAGAAGGCCGCGGGATGCTTCAGCAGCTCCCGGCCCGCGGCGTCGGCCAGCGTGAAGGTCACCCCGTACCAGCCCCAGGGCAGCGGCTTGGCACGCAGGTCGACGTCAAACGCGGACGTCTCGCCCGGCTTCGCGAAGGCCACCTGCTTGACGCCGGTTGCGACGGACGCGCCATCGACGTCGGCGATCTCCCAGCGCAGCGTGTACTTCCCCGGCACGTCGGCCGTCAGCGCGAGGTTCATGAAGGCGCGCTCGTCCGGGTAGTAGACGTTGGTGAAGCGTCCCGGCGAGGGCACGAGATGCACGGGGCTCTTTTCCAGCGTCGCGGCAAAGACCTGCACGCCGCTCGGCGTCTCGGACGGCTTGTCCGCGCGGCACATGTAGAAGTTGTCTTTCTCCAGATACTTGCCGCCTAGGAGCTCAAAGTTGATCCACGGGTTCTTCTCGAGCACCAGGATGTCGAAAATCTTCCCCGCCTCGAAGGCGAATTCGACGAGATAGAGCGGTAGTTTCCGGCCGTCCTGGACGATCTCGCCGACCGGTTTGACGTTTGGCGGCAACGGATCGCCGTCGCGGAGGGGCAGGGTGACGGTGCAGTCCGCGATCGCCTTCGGGGTGCGGCCGCCGTTGGCCAGGTACTTCGTCAGCCGCGCCGTGACCTGCGCGTCCTTGCCGGGGTCGGGCGACACGGCGCAGAGCGCGTAGGCCTTGGTATAGATCGCCGGCGGCACCTGGAAGAGCAGCGCGTCCGGCATCCCGTCGAAGGCCGAGCGCTGCAGAAAACCGTCGCACTCCAGCGCGTGGGTTCCGAGGTTCTCGCGGCAGAGCCCCGTGTCCAGCGCGCGGTCGGCGCCGACCACGCGGAAGGGCACGCCGCCGATCGCGCGGTCGCCGGTGAAGGGCAGCTTCGCGCCGGCCAGCGGACCCACCGGACGCCGCGACGGCGTCAGGTCGAGCGCATAGCGCAGCCCGTCCCATGCCCGGAGGCGCTTCTCCGCCGCCGGCCCCTCGAGCGCGGCGCCCGCCGGCAGGGTCAGACTCACGGACTTGATCGGGGAGTTGGCCTCGGAACGGTCTTCAACCTTCATCACATAATTACCGTCGATCCACAACGCGTAGCCCGCCCCGTCGCGTTCCAGCGCGACCTGGAGGGCGGTCTCGCTGGCCCCCGGCCGTCGCTCCCAGTCCGCAACGATCTGCGCGACCTGCTGCGGCAGGTAGCGCGCGGGATTGGGACGCACGTGGATCGGCATCGAACCCACGACGGAGATGTGGTGACCGCGCACTTCCGGCCCCTTCAGCGTGTAGCCGGCATCGGGCAGCATACGCGTCTCGGGCATGAATTTCTCCGTTGTGACGAGCTTGCCATCGACCAGTTCCGAGACGGCGCGCTTGACGTTGAGCCTGACGGAGGCGGCGAACGGCGTCAACTGGTAGACGAGATCCTGCCCGGCCTCGGTCGTGAACGTGAGCCGCATCGGGGCGGCGATGAAGTTCGGCTTCGCCGCAAACGCGACCCGCGGCGGCTGATCGCCTTCCGCGAGCGGCACGACGACGTCGTGGGTGGCAATCCGCTCGCCGTCCTGCACGCGGAAATCGTCCCGGCCGACGCCGGACACGGACTGGATGACGATATCATCGAGATCGATTGCATTCCTGGTTCTGAAGTTAAACCCGGTCAGCGGTTCGCCCCATCCTTCGGCCGATACTTCCCGCACCATGGCTCCATCGCGCTCCACGTAGAGCGAGAGATTGCGCCCGCGGACCTTGACCATCACACGCGTCCACGTCCTGTCGGGCATGGGGGGCAGCAGGCGCTCGCGGGCGGTGATCTGCACGCGCCCGATGGGTGATGGCGGCAGGCCCGATGGGGATACGGACGAGCCGGCTTCGGCCACCGTCAGTGCGATGGTCCGTCGTCCCTTGTCCGGCTGGGCCGGATCAGCCGCAAAATAGAGCAGGACATCGAAGGTGCGGTTCGCATCCCGCTGCGGCCGGAACCTGAACGCGAAATCGAAGTCGGTCGGATTCGCGCCGGCCGGCAGGGCGCAGGTCTTTTTGTAGACCGTGGTCACCACATCCGCTTGCGGCCGGACGGCCAGCGACTTGAGGCTCGCGGGTTCCTCGGCGATCGTGCAGACGTCGCTGAAACGCTGCAGGTCGAAGCCATAGCCGTCGAACTCCTCCTGGAATACCGTGCGCGCTTCCTCCGCGCCGCTGACTGCGGTCGTGCCAAGAACCAATATTGCGGCCAGCGCGGTGTATATCTTCATCACGTTTCCCTCCTTGGATCATGGTTCTGGTAAAGCGGACGGGCGCAACCGGGGCGCCTGCCGACATGTGTGAGACCGGTCAGAGAGCCAGATTGGGTATCTCCATCGCGCGGCTGACGGAGCGCGCGGCGATCTCCTCCGCGCTTACCTCGCGCCCGAGCCGGGTGGCGATGTAGATGCCTTCCTGGACCTTCTGCGTCTCCAGGGCGATGCGCGGCGTGTCGATCTGGGTGCAGTGTCCCGCCAGCACATGCGTCCAGTGCTTCTGCGAGCTGTCGTAGAAGGCCGTTTCCGCATAGACCGAATGGTCCAGTTCCTTCCGGCTCTTGAGGTCGACCGTCAGGTCGGCCTCCATGTCCTGTTCGCGGAAGTGGAACGCCAGGGGCGCGAGCGAGAGGCCGCCTTCCGAACCGCAGAGGATCGACGAGGGAAAGGGCCGCGCGTGGATGGCCCAGCTCTCGAGGATATCCATCGTCAGGCCGCCCTCGTAGGTGGCGAAGCCGCAGCCGAGTTCCTCCACATTGAACCCGCTGATTTCCCGGCGCTTATCGTCCATGGCGACCTCGGCATAGGTCCGTCCGGTGACGCGTTCCAGCGCGGGCACGCCCGCGAGGTAGAGCAGTTGCGAGATGTGATAGACACCCATGTCGAAGAGCGCGCCGCCGCCCGAGGTGGTGGTGTTGACGAACTCCTTGGTGGCATAGCCGTCGACATAGGGCCGTCCGCGCCGGCGGAAGCCGTAGGAGCGCATGTGGTAGAGGCGCCCAAGGCGTCCGGCATCGACAATCCGCTTGGCCGCCAGGGTCTCATCGGTGTAGAGCAGGGCGAGCTGGATGTGCAGGCGGCGCCCCGTGCGGCGCGCCGCCTCGGCCATCGCCAGCGCGTCGGCATAGGTGCCGGCCATGGGCTTCTCGCAGTAGACGTCCTTGCCCGCCTCCAGGGCCGCGATCGTGACCGGGGCGTGCAGGTTGTTGTGCAGGCAGACGTCGACAGCAACGATGTCCTTCTCCTGCAGCAGCTTGCCGATGTGGGTGAAGCGGCGCGCGATGCCGTACTTGTCGCCGATCAGGTTGAGCCGCGCCTCGTCGATGTCGCAGATTGCCACGACCTCGGCGCGCGGATCGTCCACGTAGCCCGCGATGTGGAGATTGCCGATGATGCCGCAGCCGATGACCGCCAGGGGGATTTTGTCGGACATGTTTTTGCTGCCTACTTCGTGTAAATTGTCGTTGCGTAGTCGGTCTTGGCCGTCTCGCCGAGTCCTTCGGCCTTCAGTTCCGCGATGCAGTTGCGCACCGCGCCCAGTTGCCACTCGACGCGCTCAGCCTCGTGCATCCCGGAGTGGTGCTCGACCGAGTAGGTTCCGTCGTAGCCCGCGGCGGCGAGGCGCCTGATCGTTTCCTTGGCCACCGGCAGGCTGTTGGCCGGGATGTGCGTGTGCATGGCGTAGGAGACGGCGGCGGCGCCGCCGCGCTCGGGCTCGTCGAAGAAGTTCGTGAAGTGGAAGAGATGGCCGTAGGCCGGCGAGTCCACCGCGTCGCGCACGCGCTCGAGGTAGGCCGGCACGCGATCCCAGCCCCAGTGGTTCTCCGGTCCGATGCGCATGCCGAGATCGCCGCAGCGGGCGCAGTAGTCCCGGTAGGTGGCCACGATCCAGTCGAAGGCCTCGTCGGTCATCGTGTGTCCCTCCTGGCCGCCGAAGTCGATGCGGATCGTCCGTGCGCCCAGCAGGCCTGCGGCCGCGATGATCTCCAGCATCTGCGCCTTGTGGGCCTGGCGCTGCTCCGGCGTGCCGTCCCAGACGCATGGGCCGTCCACGCAGAGATTCGCCAGCCGCACGCCGCGGTCGTCCATGGCCTGGCGCACCTTGCGGATGAAGGGATCCTCGAAAGAGGGCAGGAACCCGGTCCAGATGTCGGCCCACTCCAGGTGGTGGCGGTACTTCAGCGCGTCGAGATAGCCGAAGACGTCGCGGCTGCCCGCGGCGAGCATGCCGTGAAACGAATACGAGGCCAGCGAGATCTTGAATTCCGTCATGTTGTGTGCTCCCAATATCCGGATCAGTGGCCGGCGGCGGCCGCGTCGGCCTCCAGCACGCAGCCGTGCCGGGACCGGCCCGGCGCGGGCGGACGCACGCGCAGCTCGATCATCCAGCCGTTGCGGCGGCTGGGCCATTCCAGGACGTCCGGCGCATGCCTGCCGGGAACCGCGCGGATGCGCATGGCGGGCGCCCGACCGTCGGCGGGCGGGGTGAACGCGTGCAAGGGGGTCACGGCCGCCTGCCAGGGCGCGCCGCTCTCGATACCCGTGCCCTTGCGCTCCACCCGCCCGGTCAGGCCCGCCACCGGCAGGGCGATCACCTCGAGCGCGGCAACCTCGATGCCGATGCGCACCACGGGCGCCCACGCCGAAGCCTCGCCGCGGCTATCGAGCACCGCGTCGTTCGTCGCAGTCCCGGCAGGCGCTCCGGCGGCAACCGGCGCCTCGTCGGCCGCGGCGTCCGGCGCCGCCTGGGGAGCGTCCGCCGCCGATGAACCCGCGCCGGCCGGCGAGGCCGCGCCGGTGGACGAAGCCTCCTCGCCGGCATCCGCGAGCACCGCCTGCCAGAAACGCGCAAGCTGCTCCGGACCAGCCGTGATGCCCTGCTGCGCCAGCAGCGGCTGCAAACGGCCGGCGAACCGGGTGTCGAGCAGTTTGAAGCCGGCATCCCGCGCGGCGTCCTCCGACTCTCTAGCGCGCGCGCAGAGCGCCACCATGCGCTCGAGCGCCGGGCGTATCTTGGCGGGAAACGCGAAGGTTCCCTCGCGTTCGAGCGTCTCCAGCGCCTGCCCGAAGATCTGCAACGCCTGGGCCGCGTCCGCCTTCTGGGTGGTGTTGCCCGAGATCCTGGCCCGGCGCTGCTTGCCGCGCTGCTCCTCAATATGGTTCTGCAGCATGGAGCGCAGCACGTCCAGGCGCTTCGCGGCAAGCGCCGCGCGGGCGGCCGCATACTCCGCGCGCAGGGCCCGGATTTCAGGCGCGCGCAGGTCGGGTTCCCGCGCGTCGATGGGCCGCGGCCCCAGCGCCAGGAGAACGGCGGCCAGAGCAGGAGCGAGGCGTCTCATGGCTTGCTACACGTCGTCCGGCAGTTCGATGCGGATGGTGCGGCCCATATGCGCCTCGGTATGCGGCGCGGCGGCGTCCGCCCGCGGCGCGGCCTCGGTCTGGGCGGCGGGCATGGCCGGCAACGCCGGCGGTTTGGCTTCGGGCGCCGCCCGTCCCCAGATCGTGCCCGGCTCGGAGACGTACGGCACCTCGATGCCGCCGCCGCAGGCCGGACACTCGGAGGCCGTCCCCGCCATGTCGAAGGGCGCCTCGATCTCCTGCCCGCAGGCGCCGCAGCGGAACGAGACGAGACCTTCCGGGTTGAACGGCTGGCCCTCCGTGGCGGGCACGGTCTTCTCCGCCTCGGGGGCCGCCCCCGGCGCGGCGGCAGTCGCCGGCTCGTCCTCGATGAACTGCACGAGCCCCGGCATGCGGGGCGCGACGGCGTGCGCAGCCTTCTTGAGGGGCCGTGCCCGCAGCGCGTCATGCTCGCCGATGAGGATCCGCTGGCCGGTGCTGGGAATGCGCGCCTTGCGCGCCTTGCGCCGGACGACGTCCAGCTTGCAGATACCGGGAAGCGTGAAACCGTTCCGGGCCTCGCGGCAGGCGATCTGCGCGAGTTGTACGAGCACGGCCTCGACCTTGGTCTTGGGAATATCGGCCGCCTGGGCCAGTTCGGCAACCAGGTCGCTTTTCAGATAGTTTGTGCTCATCGTCGGCATTCTCCCGTGAAACCCATGTCGTGCTTTGCCATGACGGTAACCATTATGCGCTCGGCGACGTTTTCAGGCAACACAAACGTTGCACTGGCCAAAAGGCGTTCTTTGTGGCATAGTCTTGATCGAACCGGCGATCCAATTCGTTCCATCCATGAAACTCTGGTTTAAAAAGACTTCCGAAGCCGGCGCCGGTGCCGCCGGGGCCGCCGCGGTGGACCCCGCGCCCGCCGCCGACACGGCCACGGACGCCGCCGCAACGCAGGCCGACACGGTGTCCCAGGCGCCGCATTCCCCGGCCGCCGATCCCACGCCGCCGCCGGCCACGCCGCCGGCCACGCCGCCGGCCGCCGGCGGGCAGAGCTCCCGCGCAATCTTCCGGCAGATACTGGACGGCCAGTATGACGCCGTGCTGATCACCGACCTCAAGGGCCACATCGTCGAGACCAACCGGCGCACGCAGGAGCTGTTCGGCTATGCCCCGGACGAGACCTGGGACCTGCCCGTCAGCCGCCTGATTCCGGGCATCACCGACACGATGATCCAGCAGATCCTCGATGGTCTGGCCCGTGAACGCCACATCATGATCGAGGGGCGTTGCGTTCGCAAGAGCGAGGGCGCCTTCGCGGGCGAGATCGCCATCAGCCAGATTGCGTTCACGAACGACGGCAACCTCCTCTTCTGCATCCGCAACATCGAGCGGCGGCACATGGCGCAGCAGCGGCTGTTGAGCGCCCGGCGTCTGCTGGACCAGATTCCGACGCCCGCCGTGGCCTGCGACCGGGAGGGGCGCATCCGCGCGGTCAACGTGGCGTTGGCCCGGATGCTGGGCCACGAGTCGCCCGACCTTCTGGTGGATCAGCCCTTCTCGTGCGTATGGAACGAGCCGCGCGCCGCCGAAGTGGTTGCGCGAGTCCTCGGCGGCGAGACGGTCAAGGAGCCGATCACCGTGATGAACCTGCGCGGCAAGCCACTGCAACTGGTCGTCACGATGGCCCCCGAGCAGGATACGCGCGACAAGGCGGTCGGCTTCCTGGCTTCCTTCACTTCCGCCGCCGTCGTCACCCTGGGCAACAACTAGACGCGGGATTCGTGTCGTCGCTGGCGGCCGGGAGAGCATTTGGGCGGACGCGGCGGGCGGAAACGGACATGCGGATCTTGTCGGTCAACACCGTCGGGGTGGCCGGGGGCGCGGAACGCAGCCTCGCCGATCTGCTGCCGCCGCTGGCCGCGCTGGGCCACGAACTGGCCGTGGCCTGCCCGCGGGGGTTCCTCGGCGAGGCCGCCGCCGCGGCGGGAGCTGATGTATACACGATCCCCACCGTCCGCCTGCGGCGCCCTTCGCCGCGCCATCCCGGCCGGCTGACCGGCTGGCTGTCCCTGCCGGCGGTTTGTTTTCGGCTGGCCGGGATCATTCGCAAGCGCCACCCCGGCGCGGTGCATGCCAACAGCCTCGCGGCCATGCTCGCGCTGCCGCCCCTGCACGGCCTGCCGGCGCTCTGGCATGTGCGCGACCTACGGCTGCCCCGCGCGGCCGCCCGGCTGGCGGCGCGGCGCGCCGGCGCCATCGTCGCCATCTCCCCGGCGGTGGCGGCCCGCCTGCGCGAACTGCTGCCGCCCGGCCAGCACGCGAAGATCGCGCTGATTCCGAACGGCATCCCCATGCCCGACCCCGCGGCATTGCCGGGCCGGGCGGAGGCGCGCCGGCGCCTGGGCCTGCCGCCCACGGCGCCGCTCGCCGGCATGCTGGCCCACTTCATCCCGTGGAAACGCCACGACCGCCTCATCGCCGCGGCCGCCGCGCTCGCCGCGCGGCACCCCGGCCTGCGCTTCGCGATCGCCGGCAACGATCTGTTCGGCGAGCACGCCGACTACGTACGGCGGTTGCGCGCGCAGATCGCGGCGGCCGGCCTGGAGCAGCGGGTCATCCTGCTGGGTGCCGTGGATCAGCCGATGACCTTTCTGCGCGCCCTCGACCTGCTGGTGCATCCGGCGGACGACGAGCCGTTCGGACGCGTCGTCTGCGAGGCGATGGCGGCCGGAACGCCGGTCGTGGCGATGAACCGCGGCGGACCGGCCACGATCCTGGAACATGACGTGACCGGCTGGCTCGTCGATCCCGGAACGCCCGGCGCGCTGCCCGAGGCCGTGGAACGGCTGCTGGCAGACGACACCCGCCGCGCGCGGTTGGCCGCGCGCGCCGCCGCGCGCGTGCGCGAGACCTACGACATCCGCGTGACCGCCGCGCGGCTCTCCGCCTGCTGCACGTCGCTGGCCGCGCCGCCGCGGCCGGCCTAGAAGACGCCGAAGAAAATGCTCGTGAAGGTCGAGATGGGCGACGCCTCGCGCATGTCGTCCACCATGTCGCGCCCATCCTTCAGCAAACCCTCGAAATCCGCGCCGATGGTCGACTCGTCGCTCATGAGCTGACCCAGCAGGCCCTCGCCCGCCTCGAGGCGGCCGGTGACCGTCTTGAGGTTGGCGATCGTGTCCGCGAGGTCGCGGTACACGGTATCGTCCGACGCCAGCAGCTTGCCCAGCGTACCTTCGCCCGCCTCGAGGCGGCCGGTGACTGTCTTGAGGCTGGCGACCGTGCTCGCGAGGTCGCGGTACACGGTGTCGTCCGCGGCCAGCAGCTTGCCCAGCGTCCCCTCGCCCGCATCGAGGCGCCCGGTGACCGCCTTGAGGTTGGCGATTGTGTCCGCAAGGTCGCGGTACACGGTGTCGTCCGCGGCCAGCAGCTTGCCCAGCGTCCCCTCGCCGCGCTCCAGACGTCCGGAGATGGCACGGATACTGGCCAGCGTGGCCTGGAGGTCCTGGTAGAGCGTGTCGTCCGACGACAGCAGCCGGCCGAGGGTGCCCTCGCCGCGTCGCAGCCGGCCGGTCACCGTGGCGATGTCCTCGACGGCCTTCTGGAGGTTGGCGA
>CAYPJN010000014.1:0-10085 GCA_964411055.1 uncultured Lentisphaerales bacterium
CCGCCGTGCAGCGGGAGCATCCGGCCTTTGTGCAGCGGCTGGCCGACCGGGTTCCGCTGGGACGCATCGGACGGCAGGACGAGATGGCGGGCGCTGTCGTCTTCCTGGCGGCCGACGAGTCATCGTTCATGACGGGAACGACGCTGCGCGTCGACGGTGGCTGGACTGCCTGGTAATGAGACGACGCCATGGATGACTGTACATGGTCCGAGCTGGACCGGCGGCTGGCCGGTGAACTGAGCGGCCGTCTCCCCAGCCGGGTGTTCGATGCCCACGCCCACCTCTGGCGGCAGGCCGATTTCGCGGAGCCCGCCACCGGCATCTGGACCGGCGGCGGCGCCGAAGTGACGCCGGATGTCTGGCGGGAGCATCTCGCGCGGCCGGTTGGCGCGGAACGCCTGGCGGGGGCCCTCTTCATCCCCGTCCCCTCTCCCCGTCCGAAGCGGATCGCGGCGGTCAACGCCTGGATCCTGGCGGCCGCGGCGGCCTGTCCTGGAAGCCGCGCGCTGGCGCTGGTCGCGCCGGAGATGTCGCCGGACGACCTGGAACCGCTGCTCGAGTCGCCGGCATTCGCCGGCTTCAAGCCCTACCACACCTTCAGCCCGGTGCAGCCGACCTTCCAGGCGCCACTGAGCGCGTTCCTCCCCGAGTGGGTCTGGAAGCTGGCCCACGAGGGCGGCCGCGTCATCACCCTGCACCTGGTGCGCGACGATGCGCTGGCCGATCCCGGCAACCAGCGTGAACTCCGTGCCTGCTGCGAACGCTACCCCAACGCCCGCCTGATCCTCGCCCATGCCGCACGCGGGTTCCATGCGCCCGCCACGGTCGGCGGCATCGCCACCCTGCGCGGGCTCGGCAATGTCTGGTTCGACTCATCCGGGATCTGTGAGCGGGATGCGTTGGAAGCCATTCTCCGCGAATTCGGTCCGCGGCGGCTGATGTGGGGCTCCGATTTTCCCGTCAGCGAGATCCGCGGGCGCTGCGTTACCGTCGGCGACGGCTTTGCCTGGCTCGACTCCAGTTCGGTGCAGTGGGATCGGACCGGCCCCCAGGGCCGTCCGACGCTGGTCGGGATCGAAGCGCTGCGCGCGCTGATCGGCGCGGCCGACGCGCTGGGGCTCGGCACGGAGGACCTCCAGGATATCTTTGCGGGTAACGCCGAACGGTTGCTCGGCCTGGCCCCGGCGGACGACGCGCGGACGCAGGCGCTCTACCGGCACGCGCGCTCCCGCATCCCCGGCGGCACGCAGTTGCTCAGCAAGCGCCCCGAGATGCTGGCGCCGGACCAGTGGCCCGCCTACTTCCGCGAGGCGCGCGGTTGCGAGACCTGGGATCTGGACGGCAGGCACTACTACGATTTCTCGACCAACGGCATCGGGTCGTGCCTGCTGGGGTTCCGCGATCCCGACGTGACGCGGGCCGTGACGCGGCGCCTGAACCTCGGTGCGATGTGCACACTCAACCCGCCGGAGGAGGTCGAACTGGCCGACCGGCTGTGCGAGATCCACCCGTGGGCGCAGCAGGCGCGCTTCGCCCGCCGTGGCGGCGAGGCCTGCGCCGTGGCCGTGCGCATCGCCCGCGCCACGACCGACCGCTCCGTCATCGCCATCTGCGGCTACCACGGCTGGCAGGACTGGTACCTGGCGGCCAATCTTGGAGCGAGCGACGCCCTCCGCGGTCACCTCCTGCCGGGGCTGGATCCGCTGGGGGTGCCCGGCGAGCTGCGCGGCACGACTGTCGCCTTTCCGCATGGCGACCGCGCCGCGTTCCAGGAGATTATCGACCGGCATGGCGCTCGCCTGGCCGCCGTGATCATGGAGCCCTGCCGCTCGCATGATCCCGAGCCGGGTTACCTGGCGTGGGTGCGTGACGCGACGCACCGGGCCGGCGCCCTGCTGATCTTCGACGAGATCACCATCGGTTGGCGGCTGGTCCACGGCGGCGCGCATCTGAAGTACGGCGTCCACCCCGACCTGGCCGTCTTCGCCAAGGCGCTCGGCAACGGTCATCCGATGGCCGCCGTCATCGGGACCCCGGCCGCCATGGCCGGGGCGCACGCGTCGTTCATCAGCAGCACGTACTGGACCGAGAGTATCGGCCCCGCCGCGGCGCTGGCGACGCTGCGCAAGCTGCGGCAGGCCGACGCCGCGGCGCATGTGGCCGCGGCGGGGGCGGCCGTGCAACGCACCTGGCGCGATTCAGCCGGGCGCGTGGGGTTGCCGGTGAAGGTCGGCGGGTTCCCCTGCCTGGCGCATTTCGCGTTCGATCATCCGCAGGCCGACGTGCTCCGCACGCTGTTCACACAGCAGATGCTCGCACGCGGCTTTCTGGCGGGAACGGGCTTCTATCCGACGCTTGCCCATACAGGGGAGGTTCTGAAGCGTTACGCCGCCGCGGCCGAGGACGTCTTCGTCGAAATCGCCGCGATCCTGCGGGATGGCGACGATCCCGCGCGGCACCTCCGCGGTTCAGTCGCGCATAACGGGTTTCGGAGACTGACCTAGTGATGAAGGTATTCGTGCTTACCGGACAATCCAACAGCCTCGGAACGACAGCCGATCCGGCCGAGGTTGGTGCGACGCCGCCGGACGATCCGCTGGACGCCGGCATCCCCTTCTTCTGGAGCAACCGCTCAACGCGGGCGGGCGACGGACCGGCGATGCTCTTTGGCGACTCGGGCGGGAAGATCCTGCCGCTGCAGGTGCAGCAGGGAGAGGGGGCCAATCCGATCTTCTGGGGGCCGGAGATCGGGTTCGGCCGTCGGCTGGCGGCGGCGGGCGAAACGGATTTTCTGATCGTCAAGGCCAGCCGCGGCGGCGGCGGCAACCGCTTCTGGCTGAAGGGTTCATCCGACGACCACATGTACCGTCATGTCGTCGAGACGGTGCGGCAGGCGGTGTCGGTTCTGCCTGCGGGTGTCGCCTTCGACATCGCCGCGCTGCTGTATGTCCAGGGCGAGAGCGATTCCCCCGCCGAAGCCGAAGTTTCCGGCGAACGGCTGCGCCTGCTGGCGGACAATCTGCGGCACGACCTGCCGCATGCCGCCAACATGAAGGTCCTGGTGGGCGGGATCGCCGCGCCCGGCGCCTCGCGCGACATTGTCCGCGGGCAGCAGGCGAACCTGCCGTCGCAAGACGCGCGCTTCCGTTACGTCGACACGCTCGACCTCCAGCCGTTGCTCTACGATCAACTCCATTTCAACAAAACCGCCAAGATTGAGCTTGGGTGCCGCCTGGCCGATGCCTGGCTGGCCTGCGTACGATAAACACGGGAAAACAACAGAAAATGAGTGCACAAAACATGCGTCCCAGCCGCGTGCTGGCCAAACTGAGGGCGGGGCAAGTCGCCACCTGTTTCAAACTCAACCTGGCCGATGCGCGCGCCATGGAAATCGCCGCCATGGCCGGTTTCGACTGCCTGTGGCCCGACATGGAGCACGTCGGCAACGACCTGTCCGTGATCGAAAATGGCATCTGGGCCGCCAAGAGCCAGAATGTCGATGTCATGGTGCGCGTCTCCCGCGGCGGCTACAGCGACTACATCCGGCCGCTGGAACTGGACGCCAGCGGGATCATGGTGCCGCACATCATGAGCCTGGCCGACGCGCAGGCGCCAGGTCAGCCGGTCGACGAGCTGCTCGCGGCGCGGCGCCCGGTCGACGGCGGCAACGCCGACGGTGCCTACTGCAACATCGACCTCCAGACCTACCTGAAGATGGCCAACGAGCAGCGCTTCCTGGTCGTGCAGATCGAGGATCCCGAACCGCTGGCCGAGCTTGACGCGATCGCGGCCCTGCCGGGGATCGACATGCTCTTCTTCGGGCCGGCCGACTTCAGCCAGGGCATCGGAGCTCCCGGCGAGTGGGACGACCCGCGCCTGCTCGACGCCCGCCGCCGCGTCGCCGAGGCGGCCCGCCGCCACGGCAAGTTCGCCGGCACCGTCGGCTCCCCCGCGAACCTCGGCGAACTGGTCGCGATGGGCTACCGCTTTGTCAACATCGGCGCCGATGTCGTCGGCCTCTCGAATTACTGCCGCAGTATTATGGAGTCGACGGTAAATACGGGAGTTTTCGGTGGGAAAGCGTGAAGACGTGAAGCGTGAAGACGTGAAGCGTGAAGCGTATCACTCTCCCAGGAGCCAATAACCATGAACGTCCTCAACACCTTCTCTCTCAAGGGCAAAGTGGCCCTGCTGACCGGCGGCGCGGGCCTCTACGGACGGCAGATCGCCGAGGCGCTGGCCGAGGCGGGCGCGACGACCTGCATCGCCGCGCGGAATCTCGCCGCGCTGGAGGCCGTGGCGGCCAACCTGCGGGCCGCGGGCGGCGAGGTCGTGGCACTGCCGCTCGACCTGGCCGACGAGGCGTCGATCCACACGCTGATCGAGACCATCGTGCAGCGTTTCGGTCGGCTCGACATCCTCGTCAACAATGCGGTCACCCGCTGCGCCTGTGCCAACTGGGATCAGCCAATGGAGGTGTTCGACGCCAGCCTGCGGATCAATGCCTCCGCGCTCTTCTGCATCACGCGCCTGGCCGCGGAGGAGATGAAGAAGGCGGGCGGCGGCTCGGTGATCAACATCGGCTCCTACATGGGCATCCGCGGCCCAGACCCGCTCAACTACGTCGGAACCGACATGATGAAGACCCCCTCGCCGATCTACTTCTTCGAGAAGGGCGGCATGGTCAATTTCACGCGCTTTGCCGCCAGCGTGCTGGGGCCGCACAACATCCGCGTCAACGCGATCCATCCCGGCGGGTTCCTCAACAACCAGCCGGCGCCGTTCATCAAGAACTACAGCGCCAACACGATGCTGGGGCGGCTGGCCAACGAGTCCGACCTCAAAGGCGTGATCGTCTTCCTGGCGTCGGAGGCCTCCGCCTACCTGACCGGCACCAACATCCCCGTCGATGGCGGGTACACGGCGAAGTGAGGCGTGATGGAAACGTGCTTTTGGAACGGGTACAAGCTTTCGCGGATGATGCTTGGGACGGTGCAGTTCGGTCTGCCCTACGGCGTGGCCAACCGCAGGGGACAACCGACGCCGGAGGAGGTGCGCGGGATGGTGGCGGCGGCCATCGACGGCGGGGTCAACTGCTTCGACACGGCGGCGGCTTACGGAACCAGCGAGGTGGTGTTGGGACAGGCGCTGCGGGAACTGAAGGCGGCCGACAGCGTCGTGGTCGTCACCAAAGTCCGCGCCCTGACTCCCGATGAACGGGCCGACGGAAGGCTTGCCGTCCAGGCGATCCGGCAATCGGTCGAGGCTTCCCGGCAGCGACTGGGCATCGATTGCCTGCCGCTGGTGCTCTTCCACCGCGAATCGGACGCGATCTATCTCGACGATTTGCTGGCCTTGCGCGACCAGGGCTGGTTGCGGCATGCCGGCGTCTCGTGCGACAACCGTCCCGGCCCCGCGGCCGACTATGCCGCCGGCGGGCTCGCCGCCGCGCTGCAGATTCCATGCAATCTGCTCGATCCGCGCCACGCCCGCGCCGGCAGCTTCCGCGCCGCCGCGGCGAACGGCGTCGCCGTGTTTGTCCGCAGCGTCTATCTCCAGGGCGTGCTGGCGATGCCGGAGGCTGAGATCCCCGCGAAGCTGCATGGCCTGGTGCCGGTGCGACGCCGGCTTGAGGACTTGGCGCGCGAAGCGGGGATCCCGCTGACCGAGCTCGCGGTCCGGACGATGCTGGCCCGGGAGGGTGTCACCTGCGTGCTGACCGGCGTCGAAACACTGGATCAGATACGCGATAACATCGCGCTCTTCAACCGGCGGCCGCTCCCCGCCGACCTGCTGGCCGCCGTCGATGCCGCCGTTCCCGAGCTGCCCGAGGCGTTGATCACGCCCTCGATGTGGTGAAGCGGAACGCGTAAAGGTCCGCGTCCTTCAGTTCCACTTGCAGACGCACCGGGTGGCCGGCCAAGTGGGCGACACCGGCGCCGCCGGTCCAGGACACGGCCTGATCCAGGCTGTCGCCGTAGAGCGGCGCCTGATCGGCGAGGCCGCGGCCCGCAATCGGGCGGCCGTCGGCCTGCAGAAGCCCGATGGCGATCGAACCTGCCGCCGAAGTGCTGAAGTTTATCCGCAGTTCATCGCCGGTGAAGACGAGAGGATGCGTCACCAGGCTGCCGCCTGAAGCGCCGCCGCCGAAGCTGCCGAAGCCCCAGGGCCGGATGGCCAGGCGGCGCAGCCGGTTGTCGGGCCAGCCATAATGCTCGCTCACATACATCGACCACTCGTCTTCGCGCGTCTGCAGAATGCCGATCCCCGTGCAGTTGTTGCGGTGCGTCCAGTTGCGAGGATCGATCCCCGCCCGCAGCCAGGCGCTGCGGAACGGGCGCTTCCAGTGCACGCCGTCGCGGCTGGAGAGGATCACGGTGTCGGTCATGCCCGCCATGCCCGGCACGCCGTTGCCGGGGTAGTCCATGGCGCTGATATCGGCGACCGGCGTGGTCCGCTCGGCCACGTAGCGCATCGGGAACGACAGCAGGATATGCTCCGCACCGGGGACGGGCTTGGTGGCGTTGGTGTAGAACTGCTCTACGGGCGCGCCGGTTTCGTACTGGTGCGGCACCGGGGCCGTCCAGTGCAGAAAGTCGTCGGAGGTGCAGCTCTGGATCGCGCGGCCGCGGCCTGGTTCGAACCAGCGGCTGAAGAGCCGGTATTTGCCCGTCGTTCCGTCCCAGAAGGCGACATTGGCGCTGTCGAAAGCGCCGGGGACTGGCAGCGGCGCTTTCTGGATCAGGCGCCAGTGGATGCCGTCCGGCGAAACCAGGCCGAAAAGGCTGTTCCGGTTGGTGCCGCCGACGGCCTTGAAACGCGCATCGGGGGCGCAGGCGGGATTGGCATCGAGGAAGGGAACCAGGTTGTGCGACTGGATGCCCTGCCAGACAACGTTGTTCCGTCCGCCGTCGCCCATGTCGAAGAGACCCAGCTCGGGCCGCTCGAAATGGATGCCGTCCCGGCTGAAGGCGACGTGCGTGGTCTGCAGCTCCGATGCATCCGTTCCCCCGACCCCGATGGGGTAATGGCCGCGGTAATAGAGCAGGTAACGGCCCGCGTCCGCGAGAAAAACGCAATAGACGGCGCTGCAAGCGTTCTCGATGGGTGGCTGCACCTGGAAGACCACCTCCGCGCGCACCGGAGGATTCGGCTTCAGGGCGGCATCGCCCGAGAGGCGATCAATCAGAAAATCGTCCACGAACAATTCCCGGCGGGCGCCGATGGCTATGGGAGAGTTCATGCGCGCGACTCTATTCCAGCAGGCAGTAGGTGTCAAGATTGTGGACTCCTGGAACACCTTGTATCACATCAATTGCGGGGCCAACCGCGGTTCAATCCGCGCCGAACATCAACTGCCCCAGCCGGTAGCCGAAGCGAGCCTTGTGCAGGAGAATGGCATCCTTCTCCGGAAACGCCGGCTCGAAGATGCGCTCGCCCGGCACCTCGAAATTGAAGAGCCCGGGGTAGGGCGACGTCCGGAACGTCTCCAGGAATGCGCCCCAGCGGATGTAGCCGCCGAAGGGGAAGATATGGTCGTCGTTCTGGCCGCGGTTGTCGGCCAGGTGAAGTGCGATCAGCGCGGGCCCCGCCTCGCGGCGGAACTGCGCGGGGTCGCCCCCGACAAGGTTGAGATGGCCGGTATCGAGGCAGATGCCGAGCCCCTCCGCGCAACCCGAGTGTTCGACCGCGTGCAGCAGCTCGGGGGCGTTGCGCAGGTCGGACAGCAGGTTCTCCAGCGCCAGGAGGAGGCCTGAGCCCGCGGCGACGGCGCAGAGCGTCTGGAGGCTGGCGGCGCGGACCTGGTCGATCCGCTCCTGGGGCCACGCGGCCTTCTGCGCCGCGTTCACGCTCGCATGCAGCACCGCGGCCTTGACGCCCAGGGCGGCGAAGAGCTCCACTTCGGGCTTGAGCGTCTCAATGGCGGCGGTGCGGATAGACTCGTCGGCCGCCACGGGATCGACCATCGACAGGTGCGCCTGCAGGATGGCGATGCCGTGGTCCGCGGCGCAACGGGCGATGGCGGCGGCCTTCTTGGCCGTGCCGCCGGGGCGCTTCAGGATGATCTGGGTATGCTCGACGGAGAGTTCCACATGCCGGTAGCCGCAGGCGGCCAGTTTGGCGAGCATCGTTTCCGGATCGTCTTCGCAGAAAAACGAGGACCACATCGAAATCTTAGCCACGAAGATACTCCTTCCGGTACTGTTGCTGAGCGGAAACAGCCGTCGTCATAGCCGCGACAAGCACACCGCCAATCACGCGTTTCGGGTTCATGGCCCATTCTTCTGTGCCTGGTGACTTTCCAACTTCGGATATATCAGCAGAAAACGTGCCGATTGCGTTCGTGCCGTGATGACGCCATTCAGACAGATGACGTCGTAGCTTGTCGCCTCCGTGGCGACGTCCTTGCCGCTGGCTGGCGGGGAAGGGAACCTTCGATATTCGGCACTCTTTCCTGGGCTTAATTTCTGGTGTCGACAAGCGCACCGGAATGTGGGAATCTTTCATATTAACTGCGACAAACTCAATCTCGACGCGCAAATCTTTAAGTCCTACGCGCACCGAACGCATATCCGCGAAAATGCCGCATGCGAACTCGACTTAATCGTGTGCATGGAACATGACATTGCCAGGAAAAGCGCATGAAGACTCGAATGCTGATTACCGCTGCCGCCATGCTGGCGGGGTTTGGGCTGGCTCCCGGCCTGCTCCTCGATGCTGGCGCGGCGAGTTACACCACGGCGAACAGCTACACGTTCGAGGCGGCGCCCGACAACCTGATAAGCGGGAAGGCGCCGCTTTCCGTGGTGAATGGCGACGGCGGCACGCCAGCCAAGCTGACCGACGCAACTTTTGTCGCGAGCACGGCCGAAGTCTATAGATTCTACAACAACGCCGTGATCATCTATTCGCTGGGAAACGGAAGCCACCATCTGGCGGCGATCCATTTCTTTACCTGGTGGCAGGACTCTGGACGGGATCGGATCACGATCGCGGAGGTCGCCTGCAAGACGCTGGCCAGCCCGGATGCGTTCATGGCTATACCAGGATCGGCGCTCAACTACGATCCAGGCACCGGTAAAGGGGTCGCCCGGCTCACTTCGCCGGACGGAATCCTGGCGACGAACGTAACGGAGGTGCGGATCACGTTCGGTACGCAGGAAAATACCTATGTCGGCTACAGCGAGATCGAAATGATCGGCGTTGGCGACACCGGCACCCTTTTTATTGCCGGCTCGCCTGGATCATATGGCACCGTCGCGCCTCCCTATGGGATGACCAACGGTCTTGAGACGGGCGACAGTTTCCTCTGCTCCGCGCCTACGGGGACGGTCGCGGTCGCGGACGGTGTGCGCGCGTGGTGTGCCGGCTATACGCTCTACACCAACGCTACCACGCCCATGCTGGCCGCCAGCGGCACAACCAACGCGTTCGCTTACACGCATGGGGAGTATGCCCGACTGGTCTGGCAGTGGACGCACGACTATGCGCACAGCTTCACTGCCGGCGCGGGCGGCATGGTCTCCACCACCGGCGGCTGGTACACGGCGGGCAGCACCGTCACCGTGACGGCGACGGCGACCGAGCCGGGGCGTGTCTTTTCGCGTTGGTCCGGCGATGTGCCGTCGGGTCAGGATCTCCATCCTTCCCTCGTCTTCGCCTCCGATCAGCCGCGCAGCCTGGCCGCCGTCTTCGGGCGGACGCTGCATGTCACACCCACGGGCGGGGGGCTTGTCGATGGCAGCGACTGGGCCAACGCTTACAGCAATCTTCAGGAGGCCGTGTACGCCGCGATGGACGATGACTTGATCCTCATGACGAACGGCACCTATGCGCTATTCGACTATACGGGTGTCATTATTACGAACAATCTGGTCATAAGGCCTGCTGATCCGTCGGCCACGGTTGTCATCCGGCCGAAGGCTGCCACCGACGGCTATGCCGGCACGCGGCGGCTACTGACCATCAACGCGCCGCGTGCGCGGATCGAAGGACTTACGCTGGCAGAGGCCTATGCCAGCGACAATCCGGCCTACAGCCTGGTGGATTCCGCCGGGTACGCTTTACTGCTCAAGGCCGGCACG
>CAYPJN010000014.1:10095-11734 GCA_964411055.1 uncultured Lentisphaerales bacterium
GCTCCACGAAGCTCGGGAACCATGTCGTGAAGGTGACGGGAGGGTTGATCACGCGCTGCGAGGTTCGGAACACGCGGGTCACGGGCGGCGCGGCCTGGAATCATACGACAACGGTGTACATGATCGGCGGCACCATGGATGGATGTGTCGTGTCCAACAACCAGGCGCGCGGAAGGGGTACGGTCTTTCTCGACGGAGCGGCGGTTCGGCTGCTCGACTCCCGCATCGCCGGCAACCGGATGCTGACCGTCGAAGGGGGCTCCAGCGCGGGAGGCGTCACCATCTACAACAGCGCCCTGGCGGAGGGTTGCACGATCACCGGCAACTGGGCCGACACCGCAACGGTAACCACATACAGCGTCGCCGGCGGCGTCTTTCTCAACGGCGGAACGGCGACGCTGCGCCGCAGCATCGTGTCGGACAACACGACCGTCAGCGGCTATGCCGGCGGCGTGTATCTCATCAGCACCAGCGTGAGGGCGGAGAACTGCCTGATCACCGGCAACCGGTCGCTCGCCGGCGTCTGCGGCGGGGTCTACATGAGCGGTGCGAGCGCCAACCTGCTGAACTGCACGCTTTTTGCCAACGTGGCCGAGATGCGGCTCACAGGGCATGGGCTTACCATGACCGCCGGCACCGCGAAGAATCTGATCCTCTATGCCAACGGTCTAGGGGATGCGGCGTTCACCGGGGGCAACCTGGTGCGCACGGGCGGCACGGTCTCCTATTCCTGTGTCACTCCGGCGTCGGACGCCAACGGCAGCGGGAACGTCGAGGGTAATCCATACTTTGCCGATGCCGCCGCCGGCGACTTCAGGCTGCTTTTCGGCTCCCCGTGCCGCGACACGGGCGAGACGATTGCCGGGCTGACCAACGATTTGGCGGGTGTAACGCGGCCGCAGGGCGCGGGCTTCGACATGGGGTGCCACGAAGCCGTCCCCGCCTCCGGGCCGGACTGCGCCATCGTCATCGACTCGCCGGCCGTCGGCGTCGCGCCGTTGACCGTCGATTTCTCGGCGCTTGCCGATCCCGGCACCGGCATCGCGGACTACACCTGGAGCGTGACGGACGGCGTCACGACGAACAGCGACACCGTGCTGACCGGCACCTGGAGCCGCACCTTCAACCAGACCGGGCATTACACGGTCTCGCTGCGGGTGCGCTACGGCGACGCCCGCGAGGCCGCCGCCACCGCACCGGCGATCATCCGGGTTCTGCCGGCGACAGCCTATGTCTCCCTCTCCGGCACCCATGTCTGGCCCTTCGACACCGAGGCGCATGCCGCGACCAACTTCCACGAGGCGATCGCAGCCGTCTTTGCCGACCCCGAGTCCCCGGGGACGGTCAAGGTGATGCCCGAAATCTACGGCGTGGCCCACGGACTCCCCGCCGGCGCCAACCATCTCGTCCTGCTCGACCGGCCGGTCAGGCTGGTCGGACAGGGGGCACGGCCTGCGGACACCGTGATCGATGGCGCGCATCTCCGGCGCATCCTGCGCATAACGGACACCGCCGCCCGTGTTGAGAATCTGACGCTGGCGCGCGGTGACAACCAGAGCGGCGGGATCGTGAAGGGGTATGGGCTGGAGATGCTTGCCGGCACGGTCTCCGGCTGCATCATCACCAACGGCTGGTCGCC
>CAYPJN010000014.1:11834-17097 GCA_964411055.1 uncultured Lentisphaerales bacterium
TGGAGATGCTTGCCGGCACGGTCTCCGGCTGCATCATCACCAACGGCTGGTCGCCAAACGCCGCCTCGCCGGAAGCCATGGTCGTCGTCTTCGGCGGACAGATCGAACATACCGAAATCTGCGGCAACCGCCATGGAACGACTGCCCCCTGGATTAGGAGCGGCCCCACCGTGCGGATGTCGAATGGCACCATCACGGAGTGCCGGATCTTCGACAACGTCGGGCGCAATGTCAACGGGCTCGTTTTCCTGACGGGCGGCAGCCTCACCCGCTCCGCGATCTTCGGCAATCGTCTCATGAGCACGGAGAGCCAGTATGATGGCAGTGCGGGGGTGACGCTCCGAAGTAGCGCGGTGCTGGCGGATTGCGTGATCACCAACAACGTGTGCGATACCAGCTCGACTGCTGGGATAACCTCCCTGGCCGGCGGTGTCAACCTGTACTATGACGGCGGAACGGTGCTCCGCTGCATCATCCGCGACAACCGGGTCGGCAACGGGGACGTTGCCGGTGTAATGATGGGGCAGAACGCAGTGCTCGCGAATAGCCTGATTGCCGACAACAAGACGGGCACGTCGCGTGGCATCGCGGGCGGGGTCCGGATGCGGCACTCGACGGCCCGGATGCTCAATTGCACCGTGGCCGGCAACATCAACCAGACGGTCACCACGGGACATGGGGTCGCCATGTCGGCAGGCATGATCACCAATTGCATTGTCTACGGAAACGGGCCGGACGAGACCCGCTTCACGACCAACAATCTCGATGTCACCGGAGGGGTAGTGGCCTACACCTGCTCGATGCCGCGACCCGCGGGAACGGGCAATCTCGGCGCAGACCCGCGCTTCAAGGCGCTGGATGCGGGCGACTACCATCTGCGGGCGCTGACCCCCTGCCGCCGGGCGGGGGTGGAACTGGTGGAGTATGCGAGCGATTTGGACGGTGTGACGCGGCGGGCCGGCCACCCCTACGATCTGGGATGCTATGCGGCCGGGGCGGACACGACGCTCTTCATGCTGCGGTGAAGCGCGTGTCGAGGGCAACGAATTCGGTGCGCGTATAGAAGCTGAGAAATATCGGCGGCTCGCTGGGGACAGCTCGCCCTACCTTTCCGAATATTCTGCGCCGCCCCGTTCGATGCTGAACGCTGAACACGGTCTCGTTCTACGGCTCGCCGGGGACAGCTCGCCCTTTCCAAATATTCCGCGCCGCCCTGAACCCTGAACCCTGTCCGCTTGACCTTTCTCCCTGCATCTGGCATTTTTCACGGCATCCCATGACTGATCCACAGCGATCCGGGATGCTCCCGGCGCTCGCCCGGATGGCACGCAAATCATGAATACTCTCGCGCTCAATCGTCCATGGACGCTTTCGTTCCTTGATCCCGCCGGCGAGTCGCGGCGCACTATTCCGGCACAGGTGCCGGGCAATGTTCTGGGCGACCTCTTCCGGGCGGGCATCATTCCGGATCCCTACTGGGGCAGTAATTCCGTGGCGCTGCGCCCGTATGAATTCGTCGACTGGGAATACCGCACGACATTCGCCGCGCCGTCCCTCCAGCCGCACGAGCACCTGCAGGTGGTGTTCGAGGGCATCGACACGGTCGCCGAGATTTTTGTGAACGGGGCGCGCCTCGGCCGCTCCGCCAACATGGTGATTCCCCACCGTTTCGATCTGGATGCCAGCCGTCTCAAAGCCGATGGCAATGAGCTGGTTGTCAGGATCCAGAGCTCGGCGAACGCGGCGCGCAACTTCCGCGTGCCGCCCGGCAGCATGGCCACGTGCGACTACAACGCCGAGGGGCTCTTCCTCCGCCGCCCGATGCACACCTACGGCTGGGACATCGCGCCGCGGCTGGTCGGAGCCGGCTTGTGGCGCCAGGCGTATCTCGAAATCGTCAAGCCGGAGCGCTGGACCGATCTCTATTTGACGACCACGTCCGCCACACCCAAGGTCGGCCAGATGATGTTCCGCTGGAGCTTCGCATCCGACCGCAAAGCGCTGATGGGCTATGAGGGCCGTCTCACGCTTGAGTGCCGCGGGCACCAGGTTGAAAAGCGGTTCGCCATCGTCTTTACCAGCGGCGGTTTCTCCTTCGAGGTGCCCCGCCCGCATCTCTGGTTTCCGCGCGGCTCCGGCGAGCCGGATCTGTACAACGTCCGTCTCGACCTGCTCCATGACGGCGAAATCGTCGACACGCGTACCTGGCGGACGGGCATCCGCACGGTCGAACTGCGCCGTTCGGAGCTCCTCGACGCCGAGCGGAAGGGCGAGTTCGTCTTCATCGTCAACGGGCGCAAGGTTTTCATCAAGGGTTCGAACTGGGTGCCGGCCAACGCCATCCACGGCGAAAGCGCGGAACGGGTGCGGAAGAATCTGGATCTGTTCATCGACCTTGGCTGCAACATGGTTCGCAGCTGGGGCGGCAGCGTCTACGAGGACGAGGTGTTCTTCGACTACTGCGATGAGCACGGACTGCTCGTCTGGCAGGATTTCATGTTCGCCTGTGAACTCCCGCCCCAGGACGAGGACTTTCTCGCGAGCGTCCGCGAGGAGGCCGAGGTTATCGTCTGCCGGCTCCGCAATCACCCCTCGCTGGCGGTGTGGAGCGGCGACAACGAGTGTGACGGCGCTTATTTCTATCCGCCGTTCAACAGGTATCCGACATCTTCAAACCGCGTGACACGCGACATCCTGCCGCGCGTGGTGTTCCAGTTCGACCCGAACCGCGACTATCTCCCCAGCTCGCCCTACTTTTCAGATGCTGTGCATCGTCTCCAGGATGTCGACCGGGCCCCCGAACAGCATCTCTGGGGCTTCCGCGACTCCTGGAAAGACCGCTACTACCAGGAGAACCAGGCAATTTTCGCCAGTGAGATCGGCTATCACGGCATGACGAACGTGGAGAGCATCCGGCGCTTCATACCCGAGGCCGAGCTCAACGACCGCCACGGCCCGGCATGGATCTGCCATGCGTCGCAACCGTTCGGACTCGCCGACGGACCCTACGCCTCCCGGAACGCGCTGATGGAGAACCAGGCGAAGAATTTCTGGGGGCGTGTCGACGAAGACCTGGAAACGTTCATGAAGGGCTCGCAGATCGTCCAGGCCGAGGCGATGAAATACTTCATCGAGCTCTTCCGCGCCTGCAAGTGGGCCAAGACCGGCATCATCTGGTGGAACGTCATCGACTGCTGGCCGCAGTTCTCGGATGCGGTGGTGGACTACTACTACGTGCGCAAGCTGGCGTACTACTACATCAAGCAGGCGCAGCAGCCGTTGAGCCTGATCGTCAGCGACCCCGCCGACTGGCATTGCCGGCTGACCGCGGTCAACGACCGGACGGCGCCGGCAGCCGGACGGTACCAGGTGACGGACCTCGTCACCGGCGAAACCTTCTCCGAGGGCGAATACGAGGTCGGCGCCGAATCCGCCTGCCAGGTGGCGGCTTTCCGGGTCTGCCGCGGCGAGCACCGCATGCTGCTGGTGGAGTGGGACGACCACGGCAAGTTCTCCTGCAACCACTACCTGCTCGGCTCGCCGCCCTTCAAGCTCGACCAGTACCTCGACTGGCTCGGACGGCTCGACGCGCGCCTCTACCGTGCGATGGGACGGCATGAATGGTAGCCGGGGGGCAGAGCCGGGCACCCCGGACGTGAGCCATTGCCGCTTTACGGGGCCGATCATCCGCGCGCAACCGGGGATGGCGCCAAGCGGCTCAGCCTGACGCCTGGTCCGGCCATACCGAGGCGCATCTCTGCAACGGCGACGGACTGCCCGCCGTCCCGTTCCGGACGGAATCGTAGCCTTCCGGAAACAGGAGCGACGGCGCGCCGCGTGGCCCCGTTCAGGCCTCCGGCAGCTCGCGGATGTTCCAGCGCGGGTTGTCCAGAACGGCCTACATGGCGCGGACCGGCGGCTGGCCCATGCCGTAGCGCGGCTCGTAGCGCGGGACGGCGAAGAAGATCGACACGCCGAGGGCCGGTCCCAGGAAGCGGTGGGGGCGGCTGTAGTATCCGCCGCAGGTGCAGGTGAATGTTTCAGGCAAGTAAGCGGGCCGCGGGCCTCAGGCATCGTGCACGAGGCGGTCGATCAGGGCGCCGCAGGAGTCGACGGTCTCGCCCTCGAAGTAGAGGCGGTGCCAGATTTCGAGGTTGAGCAGGATCCAGAGGCGGAAGTTATGGTCGGCCTTGCCGTCCTGGTGCTCGTCGACTAGCCGCCGCACGTAGGCGCCGTCGAAGGTGCCGTTGGCCACGAAGCGCGAATCGCGCAGCAGCAGGTTTCGCGTGAAGGCCCGCAGGTCGGTGCGCAGCCAGATGCCGATCGGGAATCCGAAGCCCTGCTTCGGGCGTTCGATCAGCTCGCGCGGCAGGTGGCGCGCGGCGACCCGGCGCAGGATGTGCTTGAGCGAGCGTCCCTTCAGCTTGTAGCGGCCCGGCAGGGAGGCGGCGAACTCGGTGACCTTGTGGTCGATCAGCGGCGGGCGCGCCTCGAGCGAGTGGGCCATCGCCATGCGGTCCGAGATCGTCAGCAGATGGTCCGGCATGCGCGTCATCAGGTCGGTGTGCAGCATGCGGTCGATCATCTCGCCGGTCTGGCGGCTGTTGAAGTGGCACAGGATCTTGGCATTGGAGTCGGGATCCGCGAGCGCGGCGCGCGCGGCCGCCGTGAAGAGGCGCTGCTTGTGCTCGTCGGTGAAGCGCAGGAAGCTCATGCTTTCGGCGTAGCGCCGGCCGGCGTCGTGGAACGACATTGCGTGCAGCCACTTCAGCCGCGCGGCGGTGCTCTTGTAGCCGAACGACTCGGGGACGAGGTTGATCAGGCGACCGAACACCTGGCGGCGCAGTCCGGCGGGGAGCCAGGCGTAGTAGTCGACAAGCCGCTGTCCGGCGAAGCGGTCGTAGCCCGCGAAGTTCTCGTCGCCGCCGTCGCCGCTGAGGACGACCTTGACCTCGCGCGCCGCCTCGCGCGCGACGAGGAACACCCCGACGCCAAAGGGGTCGGAGGGCTCGTCCATGTGGTGGATCATGCGCGGCATGAGGTGGACGAGGTCGGCCTCGACGACCTTCTCGCGCCCGATCAGTCCGTACTTTTGCGAGACCATGCGCGCGTAGGGCAGCTCGTTGAAGCGCTGCTCCTTTACGCCGATCGAGAAGGTGGGGAAGGGCGCGCCGGTGGCCTCGGCCATCAGCGCCGTCACGACGCTCGAGTCGATGCCGCCGCTCAGGAAGGAGCCGACGGGCACGTCGCTGAGCAGGTGCAG
>CAYPJN010000015.1:0-1503 GCA_964411055.1 uncultured Lentisphaerales bacterium
CCCTCAACCCACACACCGAAGACAACTTACCCCGCCAGCCAGCGGCCAGCGTTGCACTGGCCGCTGGCTGGCGGGTGTTAATATTCGACTTGGATATTGTGTTTAATAGGCGCATGCTGCGTGTCTGCTTGATGGGGTGCTTGAGCATGACCTTGCCGGAGACGTCGCGGCCGGCAAGGGCGTCATCCTCGGTGAAGACGGCGAGCAGAATCTCACCGCACTCGCGAAGTCGGTCGTACTGGACGAAAATCCGGCCGTCGGGGGCCTGATAGCCGTCGGGATACGAGATCCTCTCGCGCTCGTCGAGCAGAAAGCCCTTGCTCCATGTTTTGCAGCCGTCGGTCGAGATGTGCGTCGTGAGGTGACTGCGGGAGGGAGCTTTGCCTTGTGCCGATTTGTCGTGGCCGGGGACGGTGTGCTTGACCATGATGAAATTGCCGCTGGCCAGCTTTGTCAGGAACGTGCGCGCCGAGGCGGAGTTGTATTCAGGCGTCGCGGGCGGCGACCATGTGTGTCCCTCGTCGAATGACTCGCTGGTGTAGATTCCGGTGTTGTCGTTTCGCAGGACCATGAAGAGCGACTTGTCCTCGCGCTCGACAATCATGTGCTCGTCGAATGTGTGACCGGGACTGGGAACTTCCACGCATCCGCGACGTTCCCAGGTCTCGCCGTTGTCCTTCAAGGCGAATACCCAGGCCATGCGTTCACCGTGCAGTTCGGGAAATGCTACATCCCATGGCCAGAGGGAAACAGGGAGAAGCCATGTGCCATTGTCGAGGACAGTTGGTTTCTGGAGCGCGGCGCCGTGCCAGAGACGGCACGGCTCAGACCAGACCAGCTTGTCGTCGTCAGGGTTTCCGCAGATCGAGTACCAGACGCCGCCGCGGCCGTCGAAGTGCCCGAGCGAGACGGAGTAGAAAACGAAGAGACGTCCGTCTGGCGCGGTCCAGATGTTTCCGACTACGGCACTGAAGTGGTTGTTGTCAACGCAGCCAGGATCGATGAAGTAGAGTGGATCCGAGAAGGTCTTGCCGTCATCGTCGCTGCGGCAGAGGACAATGACGGCGTCCTTGTTGTCGCCGCCGGCGAAGTACGAAAGCCAGATGCGACCGCCCTTCGTGCGGGCAATACCCATGCTCATGGTGTAGTCGTCCACTTCCGGATGGAAGCAGAGCGGGACGTTGCCGCGGACGGGGGACGGGACGAGCGCGTGATCCGCGGTCTGGCGGATGTATTTGTTCAAAAGAACCGGATCAGGATTTTTGGCCATGGTCGTTGCCGCGTTGCTTGGTTATAGGGTTTGATCGGGCCGCAATGTCCTTGGCCATCATTTTCGAGCCAGTCCATGGTCTCGCCCGCAAGCGCGGGGAGCTTGTGACGCAGGCGTATGAACTCACCTAGGAATGCCATCCTGAACTTGCCACATCTTCGTCTCGCCGAGTTTCATCTCGACGTCGATGAAGGTGACGTTTTGCCCATAGGGGCGTTGTTCGTAGACCTCGA